>NZ_ASSD01000385.1 GCF_000520715.1 Paenibacillus zanthoxyli JH29 | reverse complement strand
GCCCCCCCGCCGTATCCATCAATCCGTCCAAATGCAGCCCTCCGGTCAGAAGGGTCCAAATGAGCAGCAGTACAGCCGCATCGAGTGGAGCCGCTCGGGATGACAGCACCACCAAAGCCAGATAAAGAATAGAGCCGATGACAAACCCCACAACCGGATAAAACAGCACGCTTCGGCTCACATAGCGCTTGTCATATTCCACTTGAACGGGAATCGGAAGCCGGGTAAGAAACTGGAATGCCACGATCAAAGAAACGAACCATTGTCTCATCTTATCTCTCCAATAAAAAGGCTTCCCGCCGCAAGCAGAAGCAGGGTCACGATGATTGCCGCGGTCAGCCTCAGAATTCTTATCGTCTGCCGGATATCCTCCGCTGCCATCTCCCGGGTGGCGGTTCCCATTCGGGCTCTCTCCGATACAATGCCGCCATAGCTGTTGAACCCGCCGAGCTGAATCCCCAGCGCTCCGGCGACCGCGGCCTCAGGGATGCCGCTGTTCGGGCTCGGATGCTTCACGGCATCGCGCCGCATGGCCTGCCATGCCCTCCCGGCACTCAGCCCTTTCGTCATCAGCGCCGCCGCCCAGAGCAGCAGCCCCGTTATTCTGGCGGGGATATAGTTCAGCACATCGTCAAGCCGGGCGGAAGCCCAGCCGAAATACCGGTATTTATCGTTCTTATAGCCGACCATCGAATCGAGGGTATTCACCGCACGATACAGTAAAGCCAGGGGAGCCCCGCCGATCAGCGCGTAAAATAAGGGAGCAACGACGGCGTCGACTATGTTCTCGGCGACCGTCTCCACAGTGGCTCGTGTGACTTCCCGTTCCGATAAAGCATGCGTTTCCCTGCCCACAATGTAGCCGACATAGGTTCTGGCGCTGTCTAAATCTCCCTTGATCAAGGGACGGAATACCTGCATAGCCGCGTCGCCCAAGCCTTTGATGGCAATCGTGGTTGAAATCAGCCAGACCGCAGCTAAAGACCGGATAACCGGGTGAATGAGTCCGGCGAGCCATAATGTCAGCACACCGGCGGCGTACACGGCGGACAGCACGATCAGGACAAGGAGCACACCAAGCGCCTTCTCCCTCGCCCGCCCCGTCCCGCATTTGCGCAGGGCCGCTTCCGTGGCGGATATAATCTTCCCTATCCCGATCACCGGATGGGGAATGCCGCGCGGGTCGCCGACCAGCAGGTCAATGACAATTGCTGTAATCACAAACATAATTCCTTGCAAAAATTACTGCCCCTTTCCGCCGAACCGCCAGGCCGCTTCCCGCAAATTCAAAGGAATTCCGCAAACAACCAGAAAGACTTCATCGGCCTGTTCCGCAAGCGCCTGATTCACCTGCCCGGCAAGGTCGCGGTACACTCTGCCCAAAGGATATTCGGGAACGAGCGAGTCGCCTACTTCATTGGTGACCAGAACCGCATGGAACGGAGCCTGTTTCAGCAGGCGGGCAAGCTCCCGGGTCCGCCCAAGAATAGCTTCGCTGTGATCCGGCTGCATCCAGCGCTCTTGTCCCGCTTCGTCCGGCTGTAACAGCAGGTTCGAAATCCATAAGGTAATACAATCGATCAGAACGACGGATACCGGTTCTTCCGACAGCCGCCGGATGACCGATTCCAGTTCGTACGGCTCTTCGACCGTCCGCCATTCCGCAGGCCGCCGGTCCCGGTGTAGTGCCGCCCGCCTTTTCATCTCGTCATCATATAACTGGGATGTGGCAATATACACGACCTCCTGCCCCCGGTTCAATCCCAGTTCCCCGGCATACTGCTCGGCAAAACGGCTCTTGCCGCTTCGCGCTCCCCCGGTGGCAAGAATCAGCTTTTTATCATAGGACTCCGCTTCGAGCATCATTTCCTCCCTGCCGCGCCCAAGTTCAATATTCAATTCCGAGAACCGCGGGCACTCCGTCATTGTAATAATGCTTAACCGCCTGAACCTCGGATACCAGGTCCGCCAGTTCAAGGATTTCCGGTTTGGCCTGGCGTCCGGTCAGGACGAGATGCAAATGCTTCGGCTTTTGCCGGATTAAATCCAGCACTTCGCCAAGGGGAAGGACGTCGTCAACCGGGAATCTTTCGATCGCCAGCGCATTGTTGATTTCGTCCAGCACGACTACATCCCAATCACCGTCAAGCACTTCTGCTCTGGCGGAGGACCAAGCCTCCCGCAGAGCGGAGCGGTGCTCCTCCGGCGTCTTCGTCCAGGTGAATCCAACGCCAAGCTGCCGGATCTCTACACCCAGTTTACGAAGAGCGATATGTTCTCCGTAGGTCCTCTGGGTCGATTTGATAAATTGCAAAATGAGCACTTTATAGCCGCGTCCCGAAGCCCGCACCGCGAGCCCCAGCGCGGCTGTCGTTTTGCCTTTGCCGTCGCCTGTATAGACTAGGGTATAGCCCTTGCGGTTCGCTCTCCGGTCAGACTGTTCCACTGGCTTCGCCTCTTTTCCGGCTGTATTGCAAGCAGCGCTGTATGAAGCGCTCCGCGACCTTCGGATTGGACGCAAAATGGAGATGCGTGTAGCCTGCCATCACATTTTCCGAATGGTAGCCTTCTAGTCCCGTTCCGCGCAGACCTTTTGTTTCATATATAAAAGGGTAATTCTCCCGGTCCGCCGTCAGTTTGGAATAATGGAATTCGTGGCCTCGGATAACCTCGCCCGCTTCCATAAGCAGACAGTCTTGGAGCGCCGTGGCCTCACGGTAGCCCAGCGCGGCGAGCTTATCCTGCATCGTAACGTTCGCCGGGATAAGCCCGACCATGGCATGCGTTTCTCCGGCGCGGTCGGTAATCGAATGGGTCAGGTACATGTACCCTCCGCACTCGGCGAAGACCGGCAAACCTTCCTGAATGCGAGCCCGCAAATCCCGCTTTACCCGCTCATCCGCCGCCAACCCGGCGGCAAACTCCTCAGGGAAACCGCCCCCGATATAAAGACCGTCCGCATCGCCCGGCACGGTATCGCCCGCTAAGGGGCTGAAATATACCAGCGTGGCGCCATACTGCTCTAGCAGTTCCAGGTTTTCACGGTAGTAAAAATTAAACGCCGCGTCCCGGGCGACGGCAATCACCGGTCCAGGGTTCGGGCCCGGCCCGGCGGTGAACAGCCGCTGCTTCGGCCAGGCGAGCGCCGGGGCCGTACCCGCCAGGGATAGCACCAACTCGATATCCACGCCGCCTTCGACCAAATCGGCCGCCCGGTCGAACAAACCGTCCAGCTCCCCCCGTTCAATGGCCGGAACGAGACCGAGATGGCGCTCGGGAATGTCCAGCCCGTCATCCCGCCCCAGCCAGCCGACAACGGGAATGCCGCATTCCTGTTCAATCGCGGCTTTAACGAGCTGATAATGCCCCTTGCTTCCGCACTTGTTCACGATGACTCCGGCAATGCGGATGCTTTCGTCCAGCTTCTGGTACCCCAGCACGACAGCGGCCGCGCTGCGGGCCATGCTCTGCGCGTTTACAACGAGAATGACCGGACTCTCCAGCAAGGCGGAAATTTCCGCCGTCGAACCGATATTGGACAACGGGTCCTTCCCGTCGTACAATCCCATGACACCCTCAATGACAGAGACATCCGCTCCTTCGGAAGCTCTGAGAAATATTTCACGCATGGTATCATGAGACAGCATCCAGGTATCCAGGTTGCGTGACGGCCTGCCCGTTACGGCGGTATGATAGGTTGGATCAATGTAATCCGGACCGCACTTGAAGCCCTGAACCCGAAGACCCCGACGCTTCAGGGCGGCCATTAACCCGATCGTCACCGTTGTTTTACCGGCGCCGCTGCCCGTTCCCGCAATGACGATCCGGCTTCGTCTCCCGCTCATACCCTCACCTGCCCGCCAGATGGGAATGGAACGCGGGCGATGGAAAGGGTGACGTTGCCGCTCTTCCTTTTCTCCAGCAGCCAATTGGCCGCTCCGGATGAGCGGAGCGCCGCAGGCTCGCTGACCCCGTATGCGCCCGTATATTTAAACACGGTTTCGGACGGATTTTTTAAGGGAACCTCATTCAGCTCGTCCGGAGTATACAATTCAAGCTTCCACCTATACTTCCGGCAGACTTCGAGAAGCCCCTCTTCATCCTTTTTCAGCATGATGGTGGCCGCATTGCGCACACTCTTGACGGACAGCCGGAGCTCGGACAGTGTACTTATAATCGTGTGCTCGATCTCCTTCGCCGATGTCCCCCGGTTGCAGCCGATGCCCAGGACAAGCGTCTTGGGTCTGTACAGGACCCCGTTATTCAGCAGCGCGGCTTCTTCCCCAGGCTCCAGCAGCCGGTCCGTAACCACCAGCGCCGCGTCAAACTCCGCCTGCATCGCCTCCGTGGCGTGACCGTAAATGGTAATATGCGGCGGTAGCGGCTTGTCATACGTCCACCACTGCGTCTCGCCCGCTTCCTGCACAACGGCGATCCGCTCCTCATTGACTACCGAAGCGCTAACGGGCGTCGCCTTGTCGAAGCTTTCGATCTCCCAGCCAAAACCGCGTCCGAACAAGTCCACCGGAATCGTCCCCTGCACATCGGACGCAGTCGTGATGACAGGATGCGCGCCGAGCGCTTTCGCCACCTCCAGCGTCAGCGCATTGGCACCGCCCAGATGGCCCGAAAGGACGCTAATCACATGCTGGCCGCGATCATCGATCACGATGACCGCCGGGTCCTTTTTCTTATCTTCCAGAATCGGGGCGATCATGCGGACGACGGCTCCAAGAGAAATGAAAATAATAAGTCCTTTGTAGGCTTTGAACAGGTCCGGCAGGATCAGCTTTACTGACCCCTCGAACAGACGATATCCCAGTTCCGTCTCATCTCCCCGGGCGAATTTGCTCATATAGTAAAGGTCGGTTCCAGGGAAATCCGCAGCCAAGGTCCGGGCCATTTCCACCCCATGCTTGGTAATCGCGACGGTGGCATATGGCTTAGTCATTGGCGGCCAGCCCTTTCCGATAACCATGGGTAAACGACTTGTCATATAATTTGGAACGGTGTTCGTCACGGTCGACCATTCCCGGGCCAAGCGCCCAGCCCGCCAGAATCATGGCGTGCATGCGAATTCCGGCCTGCTGCAAATCGCTGTCGAGATGCCGGAGCGTTGTGCGCACGATTTTCTGATCCGGCCATGTGGCCCGCTGCACGACGGCGACCGGCGTGTCCTCCGACCAGCCCGCTTCCACAAACTCTTTGACCACCTTCTTTGCCAGCGTGGCGCTTAAAAACAGCGCGACCGTACAGTGATGGGAGGCGAGGTCGCGGAGCTTCTCCCGCTCCGGTACGGGCGTCCGCCCTTCGGCCCGGGTCAGGATGACCGTCTGGGTCAAATCCGGCACCGTCAATTCGGCGCCCAGCACGGCTGCCGCAGCAAAAACGGAACTGACGCCCGGCACGATCTCGTAGGCGATACCGCGCTGCTTCAGCAGAACCATCTGCTCCAGGATCGCGCCGTATACGGCCGGGTCGCCCGTATGCACGCGGGCCACGCTTTTTCCGGCCAGAACGGCCTCCGCCATTACATCGACCATCCGCTCCAGATCCATGCCGGAGCTCTGCAGTACCTTGGCATGACTGCCCGCACGGGAGATCAGCTGTTCATTTACGAGCGAATCGGTGTACAGGACGAGATCGGCGTTCATCAGGATGTTTAGGCCCTTCACCGTTATAAGATCCGGATCACCCGGACCGGCGCCGACAATATACACTTTCGGTTCGAGCTTCACTATTTTTTCACCGCCATTAACGTCAAATATTCAAGCTCCTGCCCCTTTAATTCCCGCACATTTCGCCAGATCAGCTCATCAGAAGAGGTTACTTTCATGACCACCGAAGCTTTGTCCGTAAGCTCCATCTCCTCCAATAGATCGATGATCAAATCGAGCACTTTAGCGACCTTGATGAACACAACCGCATCATGTTCTTCAAGAGCTTTCTTCATTGCCTGACGGTCATTTCGGGCGGGCACAATCGCCACCTGCTCGTCACCGTCGGCCAGCGGGAGCCCGAGGCGGGCGGCAGCCCCTAGGACGGAGGAAATACCCGGAACGGATATAACAGGGACTTCCGGATGAAGCTCCTGCACCAGGCGAGCCATATGAATAAAGGTGCTGTACAGATTGGGATCGCCTTCCGTCACAAAAGCGATATCGTGCCCTTCCTTCAGATGCTCCCAGCACTGAGAAACCGTCCGGCTCCACTCCTTGTCCAGTGTATCCTGATCTTTTGTCATCGGAAACACAAGCCCCAGCATTTTTTTCTCCGCCGTATTAATATATAATTCCACGATTTCAAGCGCGTAGGATTTGCCGCCCATCCGCTTCTTGGGATAAGCAATAACCGGACATTCTTTCATCAAGCGGAACGCCTTGACCGTGATTAACTCCGGATCTCCAGGGCCTACGCCGATCCCGTATAAGGTTCCTGTCTTTACTGCTGTCGTTGTCATGGTTGTTCGGTTCCCTCTCTTTCGCTTTCGGGCTTCGCAAAGCCGGTGATCACATAAATGGGATTGAGCCCTTCGAAGCGGGTCATGTTCAAAATCGGCTTGCTGCGCGAAATCTGCACCAGCGTAATCCGGGAATCGAAGCTATGATCGGCAAGCGCCTGCCGGGATTCGGATAATGTCTCAATCGTTGCCGCATTCACAACAATTCTCCCTCCCGCTTTCAGCCGGAAGCAGCAGATCCGGATCAACTCCCGCAGCTCCCCTCCGCTGCCGCCGATAAACACCGCATCCGGATCGGGAAGCTGATCCAAGCCATTCGGGGCTTTGTCATGAATCACCGTGAAATCGGTACGGAATTTCTTCCGGTTCAGCTCAATGTTCTCGATATCACCGCCGTTTTTCTCGATGGCAAACACCTGCCCGTACGGAGCAGACAGCGTACACTCAACAGCGACCGATCCCGAGCCGGCTCCAATGTCCCACACGACGCTGTCTTTCTTGAGCTTTAACTCGGCCAGACTGAGCACCCGGATTTCCTTCTTGGTAATCAATCCTTTTTCGGGCTTCCGCTGATGAAACTCCTCGTCCTCAATACCAAACCCGAACTGCGGTGCCGCAACCACGGGCCTTCGGCGCAGAATGACGACATTCAAAGGTGAAAACTCCGTCCGGGACATCTCGTCCAGCGTCCAGAATCCGCATCTCTCATGCTCGCCGCCCAAATTTTCCGCAACAAAAGCCTCATATTCATTCATCCCAAAATCGATCAGATAACGGGCAATTGCAGGCGGACTGTTCTCGTGATCGGTCAGCAGGGCAATCTTCTCTTTGCCGCTCACTCTCTGCGCCAGCCCTTTCATCGTCCGTCCATGGACGCTTTCCACTGCGGCATCCTGCCAGCTTTCGCCCATTCTGGCAAAGGCCAATTGCACCGAGCTTACATGTGGATGGATATCCACCGCATCCGCACCCAGCTTTTTTACCATGAAACTCGCGATACCGTAAAACAGCGGATCACCGGAAGCCAGTACGACAATATCTTTGTCCGCCCTTAGTTCAGCCAGCCGTTCGACAGTGCTTCCCAGCCCTCCCTTAAATATGAAGCTTTCTCCCTGGTGATCCGGGAAAAAGAACAAATGTCTCTCGCCTCCGGCAAGCACATCCGCCTGATGAATCCGTTCGAGGGAAGCTGCGGACAGACCCGCAGGGCCTTCGTCTCCGATACCGATAATCTTGATGCGCCTATCCACTCCGTTCCTCCCTCCCCAATATCTCGCCTTTCATCGTGACCAGCACGACTTCCACCGTTAATCCTCCCCCGATATGCTCAAGACAGTGACGGCAGGCGTATTCGCATAATTTATCAAAAAAACCGGGCAGACCCGCCTCGGTAACGAGGTCGGCGGCTTGAGTCGCCGTGTTGCACTCCAGAATCGCCTCCTGCAGTTCGGGCGACGCGCCCGTCTCGGCAGCGGCCTTAGCCAGAAAACCGAAATCGACGGCGGCGCTTTTGGAGTGAACCATCATCACGCCCTGAGCCACTTTTGAGAATTTGCCGATCATGCCGACAAGGCTGATGGTTCTCATTCCAAGGTGTTTGGCATGCTGCAAGGAGAAGCCGACGAAGTCGCCCATCTGGATAAAAGACTCTTCACTCAGCTCAGGGTTTAGCTTCATCGCATATTTCTCGCTGCTGCCGCCTGTGGTCAGAACAACCTGAGTGCAGCCGGAAGCCCTCGCCACCTGCATGGCTTGAATAATGCTCGCCTTATACGCCGACGTGGAAAATGGCACTACCGTTCCTCGCGTGCCCAAAATCGATATCCCGCCGACAATTCCCAGCCGTCCGTTCAAGGTCTTTTTGGCGATTTCTTCTCCACTGGGTACGGAAATCACCACTTTAACGCCCCGGTCTATGCCGTACTCCTCCAAGACTTCCTGAACTTCCTTCCGGATCATCCGGCGGGGAACCGGATTAATGGCCGCTTCGCCTACCGGAATAGGAAGCCCCGGCTTGGTGACACGCCCCACCCCAGGCCCGCCGTCAAGTTCGATGCCGCTGCCGTCCGTCCATACCGCCATGGCGACTATTTTCGCCTTATGTGTAGCGTCCGGATCATCGCCCGCGTCCTTGATCGTGGCGCACTGCGCCCTATCCCCGCTAAATTCACCATCTATGATAGTAAACGTATGGAAAAATCCGGCGGGTAACCAGATGGTCGATTCATTAACCTGGGTATGGGTAGCTAGCATCATGACTGCGGCTTTCGCCGCCGCAGCCGCGCAGGCGCCTGTTGTAAATCCGTGCCGCATCTCCTTCGGATTGTTCTCCGGTTCCACAAAATCGCTCATGAGATCCCTTCCCCGATTTACGCTTTTTTCTCCGCCATAATGGCAAGGGCATTAACAGCGGCCACCACAACCGTACTGCCGCCCTTGCGCCCGAGATTGGTAATAAACGGAATATCGAGCTTGCGTAGCTCGTCCTTCGATTCCGGTGCGGACACGAAGCCTACCGGCATGCCGATAATCAGGCCCGGCTTGGCTTCGCCTTCCTTAACCATGCGGATCAATTCAAGCAGGGCGGTAGGGGCGTTGCCGATGGCGTAAATTCCGCCCTCCGCTTCGCGTACTGCCTTACGCATGGAGATGATCGCGCGGGTTGTGTTTAGCCGCTTCGCTTCCTCCATCACATCGGGGTCCGAAATGTAGACGTCGACGCTTCCGCCGAACCGCTCGATGCGCGGCTTGCTGATCCCAACCTGGACCATCTGGACATCGGCGACGATCTTTTTGCCGCTGCGGATGGCCGCTATTCCCGCTTCAATCGCTCCCGGGTGAAACACAATATTCCTGCCAAGCTCGAAGTCCGCCGAGGCATGGATGATTCGCTGAACGACCGGATACTGCTCGGGTGTAAAAGGATGTTCGCCCAGTTCTTCCGTGATGATCTCGAAGCTCTTGCTCTCGATTTCCTGCGGCTGCACCGTCAGCGGTTTAAATTCCGTCTTAAAATCCATAACATTTCTCCCTTGTATTCGAATTAGCGGGCAACTTCATTCAACCGCTCAATGACGTCCTGGAATTCCGTAAACACGGCGCCGAAATCTATTTCGGGCCGGGAAATTAATATTACCTGTATACCCAGCTTCAGCGCGGCTTCAATCTTATCGTCGACGGCCCCGGTTTTGCCGCTCTCCTTCGTGACCATCACCGTCGTGCCGTACTGCCGGTACAGAGCTTCATTCAGCTCCCGGGTGAACGGTCCTTGCAGGGCAATAATGTTCTTCTGCTCTACGCCGAGCTCTTCGCATTTCAACATATTATCGCGCCGGGGCAGCATGCGGGCTACCAGACGGATGTCCGGATCTCCCGACAGATGCTTGGTAAAAATATGCAGTGTCTTGCTGCCGGTGGTCAGCATAATGGAGCCCTTAAGCTTCTTGGCTTCTAATGCCGCTTCTTCATAGGAAGAAACAACCGTAAGCTTCGGATCGTCACCGTAGACTAAAGATGCCCGTTCAAAACGAATATAGGGAATACCCGCCTCCTTCGCGGCTTCCATCGCATTCCTGTGCGCTTCTTCAGCGAACGGATGGCTCGCGTCAACAATGGCCTTGACTTCTTCCCGGTGTATCAGCGTCACGATTTCATTCTTATCCAGACGTCCGACACGCACGGGCAGATTGGCTTCCTGCAAGCTTTTCGCTGCATTATCGGTAACTACTGATGTTAATATTTCAAATCCGTTCTGCTCAATCCTTATAGCGAGTTCTCTCGCATCACTTGTACCGCACAGGGTAAAAATCAAATCATTTCCTCCTCAGCATGCTCGTGATGTCATTCAGCGCGGCTATGTCCCCACACGATGATGATCGTGGTCGTGATGATGGCCGTTATGATGGTGGTCGTCATGATCGTGGCCGTGGTCGTGGTCATGCCCATGCTCGTGACCGTGTCCGTGATGATCGTGATCATGCCCATGCTCGTGATGGTGGTGATGATGCTCATGACCGGCCGCCAACCGGTATTGGCACATATCACAGTTCATAAAAGCCTGCCCTTCCACGGCTTCGGCAACCCGGTCGAGCAGCGCTTCCACCAGCTTCGGATGAAACCCGAAATACCCTGCAAGCTCAACTGTAATATCCGGGTGCAGTGCGGCAAACTCCGCTGTCATTTCCTCAATGCGCTTAATCAAAATCCCTGTAAACAGGAAGTAAGGAAGGACGAAGATTTTTTTCGCGCCAAGCCGTAAGACTCTTTCCAGGCCATCCTCAAAGGTTGGCTCCGTAACGCCAATAAAGCAGTTCTCCACCCATTTGACCGGAAGCTGCTCCCACAGAAGGCGGGTCATCTTGAAAAAATCGCTGTTGGCATCGCCGTCGCTGCTCCCCCGGCCAATCAGCAGAACGGCCGTTTCCGGTTCGCGCAATCCTTGCTCTATCGGCAGCTCCTGGCTGCCAGTCTTAAATCCGGCGGACGCCAAACGGGAGGTCAAGATCTCCATCACCTTTTGATGTACGCCAATCGGACGGCCGTAGACGAATTCCACGGCGGGATACAGCTTTTTGGCACGGTCTATCTCAAAAGGGATATGAATTTTGGCATGCCCCGCCGCGAACAGCATGATCGGAATTACGACAACCCGAGCGGCTCCCTGTTCAACGCAGTTGGCTATTCCCCGGGCAATATCCGGCTGGACAAACTCCAAAAAGCAGGTCTCTATCTTATACTGAGGCGCTGCCTGGCGTACCTTATCGGCAAACTGCAGCAGTTCCTCATTCCCTTCGGGGTCACGGCTTCCATGTCCCACCAACAATATCGCGTCCATCTTCTTCCTCCTCATGATCGTTAATCGCCGCAGACCGCATCCGCCACAGCAACGGCGGGCTGTTCCTCATGTCTGAACCCGGCAACCGTCCCCACACGTTTAAAAAACTTATGAAATCTTTCTCCCGGAAAAGCCTTATCGGTATATTCCCGGAAAATCCGTTCGACCGTATCTACAATTTGATCCGCTGCAATCCCTTCGGCGGCCGGCTGCGCCGGATGGGCGTTCCGCCCGATCGTCTTGCCGCCCAGAAACAGGTCATACGCCCCTTTGCGGTATACAATGCCGATATCCTCCAGCACAGCCCCGTAACAGGCCATACCGCAGCCGTTAAAGCCGATTTTCAATTCCTTGGGCGTCTTCAATCCGCCGATGACGCGGTTCAATTCTTCTGCGACGGGAATCGACCCGTCTTTTTCCAAATTGCAGAAGTCGCAGGCTTTAATCTGCGCGACATCGCCAATCGGAAAGACCAGCAGCTTCTCCGCTTTCAGCTCCGCGACGACCCGCTCGGGATCGCCCCCGGGGATGCGCAGAATGATTTGGTGATGCGGGGTATATTCCATTTCCCCCTGTTCACCTGCGATTTCCGCAAGCAGCGCCATTTGACGCGCGGTGAATTTCTTATTCGCAATGCCCGGCGCCACTCCCACCTCAAAAAGGGCGTTCGGATTTACGGCGGCAGATAGGGTGGACGGGTTCGCGACGGCAGACGGGGCGGAACCGGCGTAGCCTCCCGAGACGATGCCTTTGGCCTCAAGGATTTGCAGCGCCTCCATTGCCGCTTCAAGAGGGCTGGACGAACTCGCACTGTAAGAGGCAGGCGCCGGGAAATCAGGCTGGACAGACTTGGCTTCCCCGCTCGCTCCAGCCTGTTCCTTCGCACTCAGTGACCACGGCTCCGCTGCCACTTGCAGACGCTCGCTTGGTCTTAGTCTCTGCTCTTCCGAGTTCAGTGTATATTTCCGCTGGTAGCCTCTCGGCGTAATCATTAAGCCGTCATATACCACCGTCGAGGAGTTGCCGATAATAACCGTCGTAAGCATTCCTATTTCATGCTCCAGCATGTCCGCGAGCGTGGTCAGGACGATCTGCTGCCGATCCCGGTATGCGCTCTTCACCAGGCCCACCGGCGTGTCTGGGGAACGGTGACCCAGCAAAATCCGCTGAGTCTCGGCGATCTGCCGGGTACGTCTTCCGCTCCTTGGATTATACAGAGCGATTACAAAATCCGTCGCAGCCGCCGCTTCCACTCGTTTGGCGATGGTGTCCCAGGGGGTTAAATGATCGCTCAGGCTGATCGTACAGGCGTCATGCATAATCGGCGCCCCAAGGAGGGCGGCACAGGAGTTGATCGAGGAGATTCCGGGAATAACCTCTACTTCCACTCCTTCATCAGGATGCCATTTCTTTTCCATCAACACTTCATAAATCAGTCCGGCCATTCCGTATACACCGGCGTCGCCGCTGGAAATGACCGCAACCGTTCTTCCCATCTCCGCCTGCCGCACAGCTTCCTGAGCGCGGCTTACTTCTTCCGTCATGCCTGTTCTTACGATTTCCTGAGTCGTCAGCAGGCCCCGGATCAAATCCACATAAGTGTTGTAGCCAATAATGACTTCGCTTTCCTCAATCGCCCTGCGGGCACGATCCGTTATCTGTTCAAAAGCGCCCGGGCCAAACCCGATCACCAGCAGTTTGCCTCTCTTCTTTTCCATTCGTGCTCTGCCTCCTCTATATGAAACAACTATCCTATCCCCGGAACGCCAAGCTTTCCTCAGAGGAAGCCGGTTCATAGACTCAACTTCCCGGGACCGGTTTAACCTGAGTATCCTGCTGCCCCGGAGCCGGATCACTGAACCGCCAGGCCGAATTCATTTTCTTCGGGGGCCGGACTCGGGATTCCGAGATCTTCAAATGTGGCCATCTTTGAAACCAATTGGAGGGCCGATTCGATTACAGGCAGAGCCAAGGCGGCTCCTGTCCCTTCTCCAAGGCGCATGTCCAGATGCAGCACAGGCTTCAGCCCAAGCTCATCCAGAACAATGCGGTGCGCCGGTTCAACGGACAAATGGGAAGCGAATAAGTAATCCCGGCAGCGGGGCTCAATCCGGCAGGCAGCCAGCGCCGCGGCCCCTGTAATCACCCCGTCAATGACCACCGGAACCCTGCGGGCCGCTGCTCCCAATATCACACCCGCCAGCCCGGCGATTTCGAGTCCCCCTACCTTGGCGAGCACGTCGACAGCATCACCCGGATTAGGCCGGTTGACCTGTATCGCCTGTTCGATCACTTTCGTTTTGACGGCTAACACTTCGTCGTTGATACCCGATCCCTTTCCGGTGATCTGTTCCGCCGGATGGTTAGTGAACACTGCCGTCATGGCACTGCTCGGAGTCGTGTTGCCGATGCCCATTTCCCCTAAACCGATCACTTCGACCCCTTTATCAGCAAGCTCATAAGCCGTATCGATCCCAACATGGAGCGCGGCAACCGCTTCTTCCTTGGTCATCGCCGGTCCTTTAGCCATATTGGCCGTTCCCGGGCGGACCTTCCGCTGAATTACACCTTCCGGCAGGTCTGTCAGCAAAGTCCCGATATCGACAACGTGAACCTCCGCCCCCGCCTGCTGTGCGAGCACATTAACACCGGCGCCTTGACGAATAAAATTCGCCATCATCAGCCCGGTAACTTCCTGCGGAAATGCGCTGACGCCTTCCTGAACGACCCCATGATCGCCGCACATCACGATTATCGCCTTTTTGTCCACACGGGGCTGGATACTGCCAGTAATACCGGCAAGCCTTACAGCGATCTCCTCCAGTTGGCCAAGACTCCCCAAGGGCTTAGTCAGGTTGTTGACCCGTCTTCTCATTTGATGCATCGATACAATATTGAGCCGTTCAATCTCATTTAGCACCTGCAATAATTTTTTCAAGAAAATCACAATCCTCTCTTTTATTTAGAGTCTTATGTAACAGGAATTGAGAAACAAAAAAGCACTCCTACACACAAAAGAGCGTAGAAGTGCCGTTAATCGCCAGAATACAAGCGTTCTCCCCCTCCCTATCCTCGTAGGTCAGTCGTGCTGTTGAAAAAAGGCAGGTCTCCTGACTTATGGATCAGACGCAAAACGAGATCATGATGACCAAGTTGCTTAAGCCTTCCCATTTGACACAGTGGCTTAAAGCTCGCTCTCCATTTACAGTGGCGGGACCGCGACGGACTTTCACCGTTCTTCCCTTTTAAGAAACGCCGCAGCGTTTCACCTTTTCTCTCATATGCTGTTGTGGACAAATATGCTTAAAGTATGTCTATTATAACTTGAGTTTTGAAGAGAAGTCTATAAGTCTGTTTTTCAGTGTATCCGTGAATTCGATTACAGCACCGTTCTCTACGATTTCTGCTTGTCCGGTAATCATCCGAATGATGCTGCCATGGGTTACAAGCAATACATTCCTGTCCGCTAAAGGCTCCAAACTGCAAATTCCGCCGCTAACACGCCCTTGCATCGATTCCATAGATTCAACCCCATAGACCGGGGAATGGATCAGCTCTGGATCTGCTATTTGAAAAATAGACCTAATCTCACCCAGCGTCTTGCCCTCCAGCTCACCGAAGCAGCGTTCCGCGAACCGGCTGTCAACCTTAACAGAAAGTCCGTAGACGGACGCCATCATATTGGCCGATTCATAGGCTCTTCGCAATGGGCTTGAAATAACGGCATGAACATTCATCCGTTCCCTGAGCCGTATGGAGATTTCCTGCATCTGGCCCAGTCCGCGTTCATTCAGACCGATATCCTGTATCCCTTGTATTCTCCCTCGCTTGTTCCAATCGGTCTCTCCATGGCGCATCAGATAAAGAGGCATTTCTAATCTCGTCCTTCCAAGCCTGTAATATAGCGCTAAATAGCTGCAGTATGTAGATTATAGTAATTTCGATTTCCAACATTAATTCCCTTCTCCATACTTCGATCCGGCGGACTGGATTTGGCTATACTTCGCTTATTACTATTTCCAGCCACCGCTCGAAGCCGGACAGCCTGCCCACGCACGGGATAAAAAGAGCAGCCTACCGGGATGAGTTAGACTGCTCTTGGCATTATCTATTCAGGGAATCGGAACTACTTTGATTTCCTTTATTTTTACAGCAGTGATTCGATAAACATCTATTTTCTCCATATGTCCGTTGTCTCCTACCGCACACAGGTAATCGGGTCCCGGCACAAGGGATATCGTTGGAATGTTCGCTTCGTATAGGGGCTGGCCTTCTCCTAAATAAAATTTACCCTTGGGGTTCAAGGTTATGGTTTGGACTTTTGTCCGCCCTTGTACGGCGTTCAGGTAGATGCGGTCCATGGCTTGATTGGCTGTAAATACTAACTCATTGTCAATCTCATGTGTAAACGACGTATAGTTAGTATGCTTGTCATCATCCTTCCATTCATATAAATTTTCGGACGGTTTATCCAATTTGCTTTATAATTTCTCGTATAATAAATAGGAGGTATTAACATGTTAGGAATTGATGTGAAAAAGCAGAATGAAAAACTAATTATCACTTGGCAATTAACTAAAATAGAAATACCTATTGATGACATTCGGGATGTTTTGTTTGATGATACTTACGGTGGTGAGGAAAAAAGTGCAATTAGGATTGGTGCCCCCTATGGTACAACTGATAGAGTTGTAATTAAGACGATTTCAAATACTTATATTCTGTTTACCACTAACGTGCATAGTATATTAAGTAAGATAAAATCTTATCTCAAATAATTATAATTGTTGCAAGAAAATTTTTGATTCTTCTAAGCCCTTTTTATTATAGCGTTCAGGCAGTCGAGATTTTCTTGACCGCCTGAACGTCTGACATTTTCCATTCTCCATCAAGCTCCGAGCAGGAGCACATATTCCGTGAATTTCACGCCGTTCCAGTCGTCGAAGATAATACGAACCACCGCAGCGGCACCGGTAATATGGGTTCATTCAGCTTCGGAAACTAAGGTGAACCGTTCGTTAATATGCTGCGGATGTTCAATTTCATCGATGATCGCGACCGCGTAATCCGCATAACTTACATAGCTGTCCCCATTGGCGTTGACGATGAAGTTATCTTTTCCTTTTTGATAAGCGCCGGTTCGTTTGCCCTCCGGGTCGAAAAACGGGGCCGGACTAACAAATGTCCACTGGATTCCATACGAGTTCTGAAGATCCTCAAGGTTTTTGCCTTGATTGAATGCCGTTGCAAAGTACTCCTTAGGAAATTGAGGTGTATCCATCGCACGTATCGTTTGGGCTTCGTCCACAAACAAGCTTCCGGCTCCGCCGACAACAATTAATCGGGTTCCCGGGGCTCCCTTAATCGCTTCAATCAATACTCTCCCCGCTTCAACATGCAGCTGCTCTTGCCCGGGAGCGGCCCCGAATGCATTGACAATGGCATCAAATCCCTGAAGGTCCTTGGAAGTTATATCAAAAATATCTTTCTCCAAAATGGTTACTTGGTTTCCTTCGACTTTCGATGCGTCTCTGACAATCGCCGTTACCTCATGTTCACGGCTTACGGCTTCCTTGGCAATCGCCGCCCCCGCTTTTCCGCTTGCTCCAATGATTCCGATTTTCATGTTCGTTTACCTTCCTTCTTCATAATATTTAACCTGTAATAACTTTGATTACCTGTAACTATAATAGTTTCAGGCCTGTTATTTGTCAACTCTCTTATTCACAAAAAAACAACCCTGGCTCGTCTGAAAACGAAACCAGGGTTTGTAAAAACGTTATTATGCCGTTTGTAAGGGATTAGCCCAATTTTTCAATTACTGCTTTGGTTACAGCCAGCGTAGACTGCGGATTCTGGCCTGTAATCAGGTTGCCGTCCACCTCATAATGAGAAGTCCAGTTCGGGGCTGCCACATAGATCGCGCCCAACTCGCGAATTTTGCTTTCGAGCAGGAAAGGAAGATGTTGATCCAGCGTTGTTTGCGCCTCTTCCCGGTCTGTAAAGGCGCTGACACGTTTACCAGCGACAAGCGGTTGACCGTTCGACAAGGTGGCGCCAACCAGCCCGGCCGGTCCGTGGCACACGGCAGCTACAATCTTGTTCCCTTCGTAGAAATCACGCAGCAGCTTGTGAAGGGTTTCGCTTTTTGGAAGATCATACATCGTTCCGTGACCGCCCGGCAAGAAAATAACATCGAAGCCTTCAGCAGATACTTCATCAAGCTTTTTCGTGTTTTCCAGATATTTTTCCGTATCCAAAATTTCTTGCGGAGTATCGGCATCTACACTGCCCGGATCGACTGGAGCTTTACCTCCAAGCGGGCTTGCCACTAACAGCTCATAGCCTTTTTTCGTAAATTCAATATAGGCTTCGCCAAATTCAGACAGCCAAATCCCGGTCGATTTGTCTTCATGAACTTCCGTATGGTTAGTTACAACGATCAAGACTTTTTTTGCCATTTGTATTGCCTCCAATTTATTATTTTGTTGCTTTCTTTATATTAAATCCGAATTATATATAAAACAAATTATGAAATTTCAGATTATCCATAAATATTTTTATACATCTTCACTTATGAGCGTCATCATCTCTTGGACTTGCGGCAGATGTTTATGCTTCAGCTTATAGGCGAAAAACAACTCATTCTTCACTCTTAAATCCTCATAAATGACTTTCGTTTTTTCATTAGCCGAGCTTTTTAATAGATATGTAGGGATAACGCTTAGACCCGGACCGTTTTCGATAGCCTTCAGAATTAGATGTAAATCAGGAATGATATGGATCGGTCTGATTTGAGGACGCTTCTTAAAATGCTCTCTCCAAATTCTCCTTATCATCGGTAAATCCAGCCCATAGCTTATCCAATTTTGCGAAGAGAACCACTGTTCCAATGACTTCAGGTCGTCTGTGTCCGGTGTTTCACAATCGCTGGGAGCAACAATAACAAATTCTTCATCCATCAGCTTCTGATACTCAATGCCTGGCGCCTGATACCTTTTTGACGTAATGATGAGATCCAACTTATCCTCTTTCAGCAGTTCCAGCAATTGATCGGCCGTTCCCAAATTGGTGATGGTGCTCATGTTGTATTTATGCAGCCGGGGGAGTATTTTTTCAGTGTAAAACTCGTGTGCGGCTCCTATCTTGATGACCGTAAGCGTAGGTAAAGAAGCCGATTTGAAACTCATCGTGGCCTCCTCCAGAGACTCGATCAGCGGAGCCAACTGTGAATATAACTCCTTCCCCCGTTCCGTAGGAATTAATTTTCTCGAAGTCCTGACGAATAACATTTCACCGACCTCAGCTTCCAAAGAAGCTAAGTGCTGGCTCATTGCCGGTTGCGTCATGATCCGTGCCTTCGCGGCTTCCGACACAGAGTTGTGCTTATATATCGTACAAAAGCTTCTGTACCACTCAAAATCAACCATATGAAAATCCCCCTCCTGCTTACCTGACTGACTTGCCTTAAATAGAAAAAGACCGCCCTCTCGTAAGGTTACGGTCTATTTCCTGACTGATATTTCAAAATCCGCCGGCTTCAAGTACGGCTATCTACAAAGGTTTCGTGTCAGCGTACGGGTTGCATTGACGTTCCGTCACAATTCTTCCATACCAAGGTTGAACTGCCACTGCACACCGAACTTGTCCGACAGACTTCCGTAAGCTTTGCTCCAAAAGGTCTCTTGAAGCTCCATGCCAACTTTACCGCCCTCTTTAAGTTTATCAAACGCGGATTGCAAGGCGTCCTTGTCGTCGGTCACAATGGCAAGGCTAATATTGTTGCCTACCTAAAAGGCATACCGGGAAAAGTATCGGAAAACATCACGTTGCTTCCAAAAATAGTAAGCCGGGTGTGCATGATCAGGTTCTTCGCTTCCTCCGGGAGCGGATATTCCGGGTTGGGCGGCGCTTGCCCAAAAGTCATTAATTTGGGTTCTTCCGTTCCAAAGACCTGTGCGTAAAACTCTACCGCTTCACGACAATTACCATTAAAATTCAAATATGCGTCGACAGCCATGAGCAATCTCCTTTATTTTGAATTTGATATTTCTATCATACATCATGTCTTAATTAGCAATCAATCATACCCAGCCTACGCCATTGACATCATAAGAAAACCGCAGAATGCCGCATTGTCATATTGCAGCGAAGCATCAACTTCTTGCTTAATCCAACTTTTTCATTTTTCCACTTTGTGCTTTTTGGCAACCTCAAGCATCAGAGGGTCCGTGAAGCCACCGGGATATTGCATAAAAAATCTTTCTTCAGCTTCTTTAAGCTTAGCTCTGTTCATAGCTTCATCTACTCCATTTCACCGCAGCAGTATACCGGACCTCCTCTATTCATCTTAAAGTATAATCGAACACCAGTTCTGTTTCAAGTGGGTTATAGGAAAAAGATTTCTGCATCAAGAAGGAAACGAAATGAACACGAAAATAAAAAGCCTCATAGGAGGCTTTCTGGGATCGGGGAGGCCAAAATGACTGCCGCGATAAATAGGATCTGCAGCAGAGTCCGGACAAGCAGCTTAGGTACAGGCTTGCCGTCAATCGTCAATTTGTTTCGAGCCGCATATACATTTGCAGGGAACATCGCTATCAGTAGAAGCGTCAAGCCAACCGAAGCTGCAAGGGAAGTACGGGGGAGCATGATACCGATAGCCCCAGCTATTTCCAGAAGTCCCGTTGCCGTCACAATCCATTCGCTCCTTAGAAAAACAGGAGGAACCATCCGCATGAGGTCAGGTCGCCTTTTTCCCCAGTGAGCAGAAGCAGTTAGCAAAAACATGACAGCCACGGCTCCTTGCAGTGATGTGTGCCAGTCATCGAAAAAGGACAGCCCTAACAATCCAAGCAACCGGAACATTAAAAAAGAGGCAACAAGCGCAATCAATGGTGCCATATCGATCCCTCCGTATTACATCTAGTTGTCTTTCAAAATGCTGACCATGTAGGCAGATAAATCTTGGGCAGTAGAAGAAGGGTTCTTAATGGGAAAAGAAGAACGGACGCGCAGACCCAGCGAGAGCAGAACGAACATTTCCGCCGTCTTCTCCGGATCAACCGATTCCAGAATAACCCCGTGCCGCTGGCCGCTCACGATCCATTGCTTAGATAAATATACCGACCGCTCATAATAATTCTTAAGCACTTCCGCGACAGCAGGTTCATCCTCCTTGCCTAGCAAGTACATCAGAACCTTGTTCGTCACATCATTTGCATCTTCCAAAGCCTCCAGATTACGCGAGATAACTTGCATCGGTCCGTCAAAGGTTGTCGGAGCCTGTATCACTTCATTCATGAAATGCTTGTTGATTTCTTCTAGCCGTTCTTGCAGCACCCAGGCAAAAATTTCGTCTTTACTTTTTACATAATGAAAAATAGCGCCCTTAGATAACTCTGATTTTTCCATGATATCCTTCAATGTGATACTGTGGCAGCCTCTGTCCCGCAATAGCTCTTTAGTTGCATTAAGCAGCTGCCCTATGGTTTGTTCTCGGCGTTGCTCTTGCTTCAAGGTGATTCCTCCATAATCGCTTAAAAAATTCC
>NZ_ASSD01000384.1 GCF_000520715.1 Paenibacillus zanthoxyli JH29 | reverse complement strand
GGTGTCATTGCCGGAGCCGGCGGGCAGGATGCCAAGCGGGACGCCGCTCGCCAGCAGCGCCGATAGAACGCTGTGAATCGTCCCGTCGCCGCCGACCACGACGCAGGCGCTCCATTTCTCCCGGCGCGCCAGCGCCTGCATCACATCGCGCCCAGCGCCCGATGCGCTCTCTGTGTGCAGCGTCTCGTACTCCACCGCCCGCTCCTTCAGCAGCCTCTCGGCCCGCAGCCAGGCGCGCCGCCCGGCTCCGCCGCCGGAGCGCGGATTGATCACAAACAGGTACATTCATTTTCCCCCAGGTCCAAATTCATGCTGTTGTTCTTCTACATTGTACCCTAAGACCAGAGGCAAAAGGGAATCCCTTTCATGAACATGCGGGACTCACAACAACATGCGGGACTCACAGCCGCCGCAGCTGCCGCTCCGCGATATCGCCGGCCCAGGGCAGTTTATACCAGCTGCCTCTCAGCGCATGATACGTCATCAGCAGCCATACGCCGAAGCTGATCAGGAAGATGAGCGCGGCCAGCAGCGGGCCGATGAATGGCAGCAGGCCAGCCAGAACATGGCCGACCATCAGCGCGCCGTAGGCCAATAGAGACTGAAGCGAATGGAACAGTACGAACCGGCTGCGCTTCTCCAGAGCGAGAAAGACGATGCCTCCGGCAAAAGGGAACAGATAGCACAGCGCAGCCGCAATATAATCCGGCAAGCCGACGGATGAACGAAAAGGGGACAAGGGCTTCACTCTCCTGTCATATAACCAAGCACCCTAAGGCTTTGGCCGTTTCCAGGTGCTTCCTCTATACAACATTATGAGCGGCCGGGACAAAGTATGAGCCCTGCCCATGTAGTCTTAATTAACAATGTTTCTGAAAATTTTCATGAATGGCTTGACCAATGGTCTAAAAACTATGGTATAATAGAACGTGTGTTCCAGGACATTCTGTCAATAAAGTTTTCATGTGGACATTTCACAGGAAAGGTGGAAGTTGGACCGGAATATGATACAATAAAACGATAAAGCCCGAAAGGAGTGATTAGAGACTTGGCTTTTCGGGTAATTACAGTGTCAGGGTGTTAATCACACCTGAGCTCTCAGCCCAAATCGCGACGAACCTGCTTCACCGGTCTGTAAATACGCTAAGCTTGGTCTTTTGCCCGGCGAATTAGCGAATGGATCGATAAATGCAAGGAACTGCCGATCTTTAATATCTAGAACTAGCCCTTGCATTTCGAAGTAATGGCGGACTTTTCATCATGCATTCTCTACAACGGAGCATTCAATCCAATGTTTTGGGAGGGAACTGATCATGGCAAGCAAAGGTCACAACGAAGTCAAGGAAAGTCTGCGGGAAATGACACGTATTTTCCGGCCCAAGGATCCGAAGAAATTCGTCAAAGATTATGTCCGTAAATACCGGATTACAGGAGGCTATGAGGAAGAACTCACCATGGTCGTAGAGCATGAGCTGGTAAAGTTAAATTCGTCAGTCTCTTAACTGTCTGTTTTCTCATCCGCTAGGATTTTATAAACCGTGATTTGCGGGTAGCCGCAGAGAGCGGTTTTTTTGTGCACTCTGGCATGACATGGATTCAAACGGCGAAAATTTGTCAAATGAATAATAGAGGAGAAAGGTAATTGTAAGCGTTTTATGTGCTTATTTATAATAATAACGCTTTCCGAAAACGATTGCAAACGTTGATTTGACAAGCTTTTTTAACTTTGTGAAATAAATGTGAATCATTGACAAAGTAGGGCCTGAAAATTATATTAATAGTGATTGTTATAATTGACAACACAGGGTATGCACTCTGATTGAAATCGGAAAAAGCGGGGTTGATAGATGATGAGAACGTGGCAGTCTGCAAGGCGGCTTCTTCCCCTGATCGCGGTGTTCGGAATGGTTCTCGCCGGCTGCGGCCGAGAAGACTTGTCGGTGCTTAGGCCGCAGGGTCCGGCTGCGGAAAGCTCGCTGGGACTGATGAAGCTGGTGATTTCCATCATGATTGTCGTACTGCTGATCGTGTTTTCAATTGCGGTTTATGTGATGATCCGCTTCCGCCGGAAGCCGGGACAGAATGAAACCCCGGAGCAGGTCGAGGGCAGCTTCAAGCTGGAAGTGCTCTGGACGGTGATTCCGCTCATTCTCGTTATCGTGCTGGCGATTCCGACGGTGAGGACGGTGTTCGCCCTGGGCGACAATCATTCGGGCGACAAGAACGCGATCAAAGTCAAAGTGACCGGCCACCAATACTGGTGGGAATTTGAATACCCCGATTACGGCATCAAGACGGCGCAGGATCTGATTATTCCCGCCGGCAAGGACATTGCTTTTGAACTGACGACTAACGATGTGCTGCATTCCTTCTGGGTCCCCTCACTTTCCGGCAAAATAGATACCAACCCGACCGGAGCGACCAATCGATTCAGCTTTAGCGCGCCAAAAGAAGGCGTGTACCGCGGCAAATGCGCCGAGCTGTGCGGACCTTCCCACGGATTCATGGAATTTAAAGTGAAAGCGGTTAGCAATGATGAATTTAATCAGTGGATTGAGGCGCAAAAAGCACCTGCGGTGCTTCCCGAAGATCCGGCGCTTGCTAAGACCTTCAAAGAGCAGTGCCTGAAATGCCACGCAGTCGGTGATCAGGGACTGTCGGTGGGACCGAACCTGACCGGCATCGGCTCCCGCGAATCGGTGGCCGGTATTCTGCTCAATGACGATACCCGCCAGGACGGCGCTCCCGTGGAGGAGAATTTGAAGACATGGCTGCATGACACGCAAGGCGTAAAGCCGGGCAACCGGATGCCCGACCCCAGCAAAGATATGGGCCTGACGGGCGACGAAATCGACCGAATCGCCGAATATCTGGCCGGCTATAAATTGAACTAGCCCGCGGCAGCCCATACCAAGCTGATCATTGAAAAGGGGGTACGAACCTTGGCTCAAGCAGCGCATACCTTGAAGTCTCCGAAGCCTGCCGCGCACGGCGTCAAACGGCATACCGGGCTGATGGACTGGATTACGACCGTCGATCATAAAAAAATCGCCATTCTGTACCTGTGGGCGGGAGGATTGTTTTTTGGCATCGGCGGGATTGAAGCGCTCCTGATCCGGTGGCAGCTCATTAAGCCCATGAATGATTTTGTCGACGCCCAGACCTTCAACGAACTGATTACAATGCACGGCACCACGATGATCTTTCTCGGTGTCATGCCGATTATCTTCGCCCTGATGAACGCGGTCATTCCGCTGCAGATCGGCGCGCGCGACGTTGCGTTCCCTTTTCTGAATGCGCTCGGCTTCTGGACGTTCCTGTTCGGCGGCCTGCTGCTTAACCTCAGCTGGATTATGGGCGGCGCGCCCGACGCGGGCTGGACGTCATACACGCCTCTATCCGGTACCGCTTACAGCGGAACGCACGGCGTCGATTTTTACACAATCGGCTTGCAGATCGCCGGCCTCGGCACCCTGATTGGCGGCATTAACTTCTTGGCGACCATCATCACGATGCGCGCGCCGGGCATGTCATTTATGCGGATGCCGATGTTCGCCTGGACGACGTTTATTACGTCCGCCATTATTCTTTTCGCTTTTCCTGCAATTACCGTCGGCCTTGTGCTGCTGACCTTCGACCGGATTCTCGGCGCGAATTTCTTTGTGCCTGGCGGGGGCGGAAGCCCTGTGCTCTGGCAGCATATCTTCTGGATCTTCGGCCATCCCGAAGTTTACATTCTTATTCTCCCAGCCTTCGGTATTATCTCCGAGGTTATTCCAACCTTTGCGCGCAAGCGGCTGTTCGGCTACAGCTCTATGGTGTTCGCGACCATCCTGATCGCCTTCCTCGGCTTCATGGTCTGGGCGCATCATATGTTCACGACCGGTCTCGGCCCTGTTGCGAACGCTCTCTTCGCCGTATCGACGATGCTGATCGCGGTTCCGACAGGAATTAAAATCTTCAACTGGCTGTTTACGCTATGGGGCGGTTCGGTACGCTTTGCCACACCCAACCTGTTCGCCTCCGGCTTCATTCCGACCTTCACCATGGGCGGCGTAACCGGCGTAATGCTGGCGTCCGCGCCCGCCGATTTCCAGTTCCATGATACGTACTTCGTCGTGGCGCATTTTCATTACGTTATTGTCGGCGGCCTGGTGATGGGCCTGATCGCGGGGCTGCACTACTGGTGGCCCAAGATGTTCGGGCGCATGTTAAGCGAGACTTTGGGAAAATGGACCTTCTGGACGTTCATCACCGGATTTCACCTGACCTTCTTCGTCCAGCATTTCCTGGGGCTGATGGGGATGCAGCGCCGGGTGTTCACCTATCTGCCGAACCAGCATTTCGATACGCTGAACCTGGTCAGTACGATCGGGGCCGGGCTGATGGGGATCGGCACGCTGATTTTTTTAACCAATATTATAGTCACTTCAAAAAAGCCGCCGGACGCTGGAGACGATCCCTGGGAGGATGGCCGGACGCTGGAATGGAGCATCCCGTCGCCGCCGCCGGAATACAATTTCAAGCATACGCCGCATGTGCGCGGGCTCGACGCTTTCTGGAAGGAAAAGACGGCGGGGAACAAGGGGATGGCCCCGGCCGAGCCCATTGGATCGATTCATATGCCTTCGGCTACGCCGCTGCCGTTCATCATGTCGGTAGGCATCTTTATCGCCGGTCTTGGGTTCATGTTCAGCCGGGATCATTTCGGCAGCGCTCTGGTGAGCTTTTTGTTCAACAACTACATTGTGACCGGACTCGGCCTGCTCATTACTTTCGGAGCCATGCTGATGCGTTCGCTCTATGACGATCACGGCTGGCACATCGAGCCGGAAGAGCTGGAAGGAAGGTGAACCGGAAATGACAACAACGCATGCGGAACCCATAGAAGGCGGACTGCCCTATGAACCGGAAAAAGCGACCGCCGAAGGCCGAAACAAAGTGCTGGCTTTTTGGCTGTTTCTCGGCGGCGAGGCCGTGCTGTTCGGCACCTTGTTCGCCACCTTCCTGGCGCTGCGGAATCAGACGAATGAAGGTCCGGCAGCTAATGATCTGTTTCACCTGCCGCTTGTTGCGGAGGCGACCTTCCTTCTGCTCGTCAGCAGTCTGACCAGCGTCTTCGCCATTCAGGCGATGCACCGGAACCGTCCGGCGCTGCTTCGGAATTGGCTGCTTGTTACCGTCGTGCTGGGACTTGGCTTTCTCGGACTGGAAATTTATGAATTCAGCCAGTATGTAAGGGATGAAAAGTTCGGCATGACCACAAGCGCGTTCAGTTCGGCGTTCTATACGCTGGTCGGCTTCCACGGCGCGCACGTCGCCTTCGGCATTTTGTGGATCTCATTGCTGATCGGACAGTTGGCCTATAAAGGGCTGACCGCAGTAACCGCGCCGAAGATTTATGTCTCCGCCATGTACTGGCATTTTATCGACGTGGTGTGGGTCTTCATCTTCACGGTTGTCTATCTGCTCGGAAAGGTGGGCTAGGCTATGGCTGCTGAACAGCATACCCGGGATCATGGCGTGAAGCGCCGCCACCGTCAGGAGGGCCCGCAGAAGCATATTTTGATATTCGTCCTTTCGGCTGTGTTGACGCTTATTGCTTTTGCGGCAGTGGCGGCCGGAGAGGTCAATGCAGTCTTTGCGGTCATTTTGCTGCTGGTCATGGCCGTGATACAGGTCTTTGTGCAAATGGGCTACTGGATGCATTTGAAGGATAAGGGGCACATGATGCCGATCATTTTCATTCTGGGCGGTTTCCTGATTGCCGGAACCTGTATCATCATGGCTCTGTACTGGGTCTGGTGGGATTAGCGGGGAAAAGGGGCGGGCCGGGGGCCTGCCTTTTTTCGGAATGCAGCTCTGCCCGGGTTCTGCCGTCAAGGGGGTTAAACAAGCTTGCGAAGCAGGGCACCTTTGTTCGGGGGACTCTTGAAATTGTTCTTAGGGAAAAGCCATTTCGTAACCAGAGCTTAGAGGCTTTGCTGAATCCGCAGGAGCCGGCAGGGGCCATTGTTCGCGAAGCCTGAGCGATGACACGATGACGCGATGCGCGATAACGGTTGCCCGGTTCGGCTGAACGGGAAGTTCTCCGTCTTAATTGAGGGGGATGGGCCGGAATGGTGGATTATAGCGGAAAACCTCCGGTTTAATTCACCGGAATCGAAGTTTTGGCTGTTTTCGCTTGAATGAGAGGGAGGAATTCCAGTTTAATAGCAGAAATTGTTCGAAAAGGCGAAATAAGCAGGAGGTTTTCCCTGATATTTGAAAGCAGCTTCAGGAATGAGGTCCGCAGTGGCGGCAGAGGTAGGCTGGTATGCTGTGCATATGGGAGAGTCGCGGCAGAGGTAGCGTGTTTGCAGTTACGGATGGAGCGAGTATACTCCGTATTTGGCGAGCGGCGGTCAGGTAGGGTGGTATGCTGTGCATACAGGAGAGTCGTGGCAGAGGTAGCGGGTTTGCAGTTACGGGTGGAGCGAGTATACTGCGTATTCGGCGAGCGGCGGTCAGGTAGGCTGGTATGCTGTGCATATGGGAGAGTCGCGGCAGAGGTAGCGTGTTTGCAGTTACGGATGGAGCGAGTATACTCCGTATTTGGCGAGCGGCGGTCAGGTAGGGTGGTATGCAGTTACGGGTGGAGCGGGCATGCTCCGTATTCGGCGAGCGCCCGCTAAGCCATGCAATGGCTTCGGGTATCCGCCAGCGCCGAACAGGCGACTCATTGACGTACTTCCAAACGCGGGGAGGCTTGAACGATGCTCGGACTGAATGCATTCAGCTTTGCCGATGTATGGAGCCCGCTGTTTTTGGCGGGGATACTGGTAGCGGTCTCCGGTTATTTTGTGCTGATCGGCCCAATGGCTGGACTGTTCGGGATGGCATCACCCGCGCCCCTAAGGCGGAGGGTCTTCTTCGTCACCGGAATGGCGATGCTCTATCTGGCCCAGGGCGGGCCGGTTAGTCTGCTGGGGCATCTGATGTTTTCTTTTCATATGCTCAGCATGGCCCTGTCCAATTACGTTGCCGTCCCGCTCATCATGTTAGGCATTCCGGCGGAGCTGTGGCGCGCAGCGCTGCGAGTCAATCCCTTCCGCCGCCTGTCTTTTCTGGCCCATCCGGTCACAGCGGCGCTGTTGTTCAACGGCTTGTTCTCCCTGTACCATATCCCTGCGGTCCATGATTATGTGATGCTGCATTTTGCCGTTCACCGGCTGTATTATTTTGTGTTGTTCATCGCCTCGGTGCTGATGTGGTGGACGCTGATTAATCCGCTACCGGAGAGGGACCGCTGGGGCGGTCTGACCAAGGTGGGATTTATCTTCCTTAATATGGTGCTGCTGACCCCCGCCTGCGGGCTGATTATTTTTGCCGATAAGCCGCTTTATGCGACGTACAGCGATCCGGATGCCTGGGCCAGAGCGATGGGCTATTGCGTTTCGGGCGGCAGTGCGGCGCTGCTGCGGTCTTTTGGCGGACCGGCTTTCTTTGAAGTGATGTCTCCGAGAGTGGACCAGCAGGTTGGCGGCATCGGGATGAAATTCATTCAGGAAGTTATTTTTGCCTCCATGCTTGCTTCTGTGTTCTATCACTGGTATAAAAAAGAGAACGGGCAGGACGACGAGGAGCTTCCGGAGTCTTCGGGGGCAAAAGCGGCGAACTGACCTGTGCATCTGCCGGTGAGGTCTAGGAGGACGAATATGGATATATTCACAGTGTTTCCAACGATCAGCACATCGTTCATCGTCATCAGCGCGGTGCTTGTGGCTATCGGTTGGGGACTCATCATTAAAGGCAAACGTGAGGCGCATAAGAAGACGATGATTGCCGCCGCGATTTTTGCGGTGCTGTTCTTTCTTGTGTATGCGTCGAGAACGGTATTTGTCGGCAATACGTCATGGGGCGGGCCGGAGAGCCTGTCGGGGCTGTATCATGTGTTTCTCATTTTTCATATCGTGCTTGCATCCGTAGCCGCCGTATTCGGCATTACGACGCTGACGCTCGGCTTCAAGGAGAAATACGCCAAGCACCGCAGGTGGGGAAGAGTCACCTCTGTGATCTGGTTTATCACGGCCATAACGGGCGTGGCGGTGTATGTGCTGCTATATTTGATGTATCCGGGCGGGCATACGAAGCCGGTGTGGGAAGTAATTATGGGCGCGTAAAGCGTCCGCGAGGAAAGCTGTCCAAGAAGAAGAGGGTGTCTTAGAAGCCATGGAAATGGCAGCTAAGGCACCCTTTTGCTTGGTGGCCTATACTTTGAATTTGTTGACCATTCCAATGAGCTCTTCGGACATCTTGGCGAGCGCCGAGGCGGAGCTGGAGATTTCCTCCATCGTGGCGAGCTGCTCCTGACTGGCGGCGGAGACGCTTTCTGTGCCTGCGGCAGTGTTGTCGGCCACAGCGGAGATATGGTCGAAGGTGGAGACCAACTGCTGCGTGCTCTTCGAAATATCTTGTGAGGTGTCTGTTACTTTAGCCATCTGTACTGCAACACCCTGGATAGACGAATAGATCGTGTCAAAAGAATTGCCCGCCGCGAGCACCGCATCCATGCCGGAACTTACAACTTGGGTGCCGAGTGCCACTTTTTGCACGGTGGTCATAGTGTGTTCTTGAATGTTCTCAACGAGACCGGCAATATTCTGTGCAGAAGCGGCGGATTGCTCCGCAAGCTTACGGACTTCCGCCGCGACCACAGCGAAGCCTCGGCCTGCATCCCCGGCCCGGGCCGCTTCAATCGCGGCATTCAGGGCAAGCAGATTTGTTTTGCCCGCAATTTCAGAGATTACGTTAACCAACTGGTTGATGTTCTGAGAGCGCTCACCCAGAACCGTGACCTCACGAGAGATGTCGCTCACCGTTTCTTCGATGTTGCGCATGGTTTCAATGGCAGTGCGGATGTTCAGGCTTCCTTCCTGGGCAAGCTGCGAAGAGCTATCCGCCTCTTTAGACACCGTTTGGGCTTCGGTGAACAGCATTTCGGCTTCTTCCAACATATGATGAATGGCCTTGAGTCCGTCCTTGACCGTGCTAAGCTGTCGTTCAGCCCCGATCGTAACTTCTCCCGTAATCTCCACGACTTGCTCTGTCGCCTTGGTGGTCTGCTCTGCCCCGGCCGTCAGCTGCTGGGAGGCTGCCGCTACCTGCTCGGCATTAATGCCGACCTCCTGAATGAGCCGGCGCAGATGGTCGACCATGATATTGAAGGAGGCCGCCAATGTGCCGATTTCATCCTTTCTGGAAATCTCGAACTGCTGCATCGTGAGATCGCCGCCAGAGATAACCTTCGCAGCGTTGGAAAGCAATAGCACCGGTCTCGAAATCGACCTGCTGATCCAGAGGGCTACGGTTAACCCGATGATGATAGCCAGCACGGAAATCGCCAGCGAAAGCTTTTGCGTGGCCGCAGTCTGTGTTTTTGCGTTGGCAATTCCCTCCTTTAGCAGGCTCTCTTGAATATCCGTCAATTTCTGGGCTGCTTCATAGAATTTCTTGGAGATGGGCTCAATATTTGTTGAGCCGATTGCCATATAATCGGCTGTCTTGTTCTGTGCTTTCAGATCAAGCATTTGTTCGGCGTAGTTAGTGTACTGAATCTGCAGCAGGTTTAGACCTTGCAGCAGCAGCCACTCATCGGAATCAGTAATAATGGCCTCAAGCTGCCGGCTAAGCTTCTTGTATCGGTCAATTGCGGCCGTATATTGTTCCAGAGATCCCTCGTCCGCGTATAACAAATAGGAGTTCGTTGCTATTTTCTCATCATTGATTGCAATACTGAGGTCTTTAATCAGGCTGACGGCAGTGGAACGCTCGTCTATTAATTGCTTGTAGGTGCTCTCGATGCTGTTCATCTGGAAAAAGTTGATCGTTCCTACGACCACCAGAAAAATGAGTATCAGTGAAAAGCTGCCTAGCAGCTTTGATTTGATAGAATGCAGGATTGTCATCGCGCCACCTCTTTAGGAATTCATTTCTGCAAGCGTTGCCGTTGCCTCTTTGCGGAACTGCTGCGAGGCTGCCTCCGGCGTCTTCAGTCCATCGTTGACTTGTTTGCCCAGGCGCAGCAGCAGGTTGTTTACCTTGCTGGCTCCGCGCGGAGGCGGAGGATCAATCGGCTTGTTGTGGCTGGCGACGTACTCGATATAGTTGTACTGCTCTTTTCCGCTTTCGCCCGCTTGTTCCGATAACAATTTCCGAATCTTACCAGCAATCGGTACCCCGCGCTCTCCTTGGAGAATTTCGTTTGCCGCAGTGTCATTGGTGAAGAAATCGATGAACTCGGCAGCGGCTTCCTTATGCTTGCTGTAGGACGAAATGGAGAAGAATTGCGACGGTTTCAGATAATTTCCTTCCTCTCCGCCTTGCAGCAGCGGCAATGGCATCATGCGAATCGCTCTTCCCTTAAGCTGGCTATAGAGAATGACCCGGTTGCTCGTAATCGGGCTAAAAGCGGAATCGCCTTTAACGATCAGCGAATCCTTCTCTTCCTTAGTTCCGGAGAACTTCATTATGCCTTTGTTCACCAGTGTCTTTTGCAGTGTAAAAAAATCAGCCAGATCCTGGTCGTTCTCATATCCCAGCGCTTTGCCGTCGGTGCTGAACAGCGTCGCTCCTTTTTGCCGGATGTAATAGCTGAAGTCCAGCGTCTCCGCATCCAGCGGATAGAAATCTTCGCCAAGCTCGGCTTTGAGCTGTTTGCCTGTCTCAATCAATTGATCATAGGTGATTTCCTGCTCGGGTCCTTTGATGCCCGTCTGCTGGAATACCTTGGGATCATAAATCAATGCCGGTGCGTTAACGCCGAGTGAAATACCGTACAGCGCATTGTTGATTTTGCCTGGATCGACGTACACGCTGTCCACATCGCTCAAATTGATCGTACCCTTCTCCACAAAAGCACCCAGTGGTTCCAGCAGCTTGCGCATGGAATAATCGGTAATCATGCTGTAATCCATCTGAAGCACGTCAGGAAAATCCTGATCTGCTGCTTTTATGGCCAGTTGGTCCCAATATGCCGAAAACGGTACGGTGGAGCCTTCGATTTTAATTTCGGGATGCTGCTCTTCGAACAGCTTGATGACCGCTTCCGTTCTTTTCTGCCGATCTTCCGATCCCCACCAGAAGACTTTCAGTGTGATGCTGGTATCCTCCGTCTTGTGTTCTTCAACGGCTTTGTTGGAACATCCTGCGACAATTAAAGCCAAGCTAGCCAAGATCATTACGAAGATGCGTGTCCTTGCGTACTTCTCCACCCGTTTCCCCCCCAATAAGATAAATTACAAGCTGTTATTTATATCGGTATGGGCTAGGCTGAATTGTATCAAGTATAATTTGGAAAATGGCGATGAGGGATATCATATCGACGTACCGGGAGTATATCCGCATGATCCTGTCCCGAGCATCCTCTGTCGGTTGACAGCATAACGGAATTCATTTACGGCTACTTCAACAAAATCATGGATACGATCGAGCCGAAGGCAGATAAGCTGGAATCGCTGGCCTTAAAGCCTCTCATCGACGCCAATTATCAGGAGGATATCCACCTGGAGTTCCTGGCCGACAAGTTCCATACGACGCCGGACTATATGTCCCGCCTGCTGAAGAAGGAGCTCGGCATTGCAGGAGCTGCGGGTACAGAAAGCGAAGGAGCTGCTGGCGGGCTCCACAATGATTCAGGATATTTGGGCTTCGGTTGGGTTCAACAACCGGAATACCTTCATCCGCGCCTTCCGCAAAATCGAGGGGTTTTCCTCGATGGAATACCGGCTCCAGCATGTGGCGAACCCGGAAGAGGGCGGGCTAAGGGAGACTGATGGCGAATAGGGGAGACGGATTCGATAAAAGAAAAAAGCGTAGGAATAGAACAAGAAAATAAGCCCTGAACTGCCGCTGTTGTCCTGATGACATACTACAATCAATGAAAAAGCCATCCAAAAGGATGGCTTTTTCATCTATAATTTTGGGGTATTCGGATTTTGTGGTGGAAAAGGGCTTATAATTCGCCCTTCTCCGATTTCTCAATCAAGGTGGAAATGTCGATACCAAGCAACGTAACTTCTTCTGGTTCACACATAACAGGAGGCATCTTGAATACGGGTAAATACTCCTCCAGCTCGTATTTATCGATCCGCCGCTGATACTTAGGCTTCCGTTGTTTTGCAAGCCCCTCTGTAAAGAGCATTTTGGCTCGTAGGGCTTCGAATGAATAGCCCCTACCCAAACGATTGATGACACGGATAAGGCTATTCAGAGATTCCGTATAGGCGTTGTGACGCGGTGGTCGAAGTAGGAGAATATTTCAGCTTCCCAGTTCTCCATAGCCTTTGTAAGAGGCTCAAAAGCAGTTTGAAATTCCTTCGGTATCTTGGCTTTCCAATCGTGGTATTTGAGGTGTGCTTTCTGTCTGCTGTCGATGTCCCATAAGTCAAAGAACGATTCCTTCAATTCGTAAGCAATACCGAGAGAGGGGTGATTCTTAGTCCACAGGTCAAGCGTTACTTTGTCCATCTCTGTAAGCTCTTTGTGGCGTTTCAGGAGGATAAAACGGTCGTGCATAAGCCCGCGCCGTTCCTTTGGTGATAAGCATTCTCTAAGCTGTTTGCGGATGGTTTCTAATGCCTGGTTCGCCATACGGACAACGTGAAACTTATCAACGATGATAGTTGCTTTGGGAAGTACAGCTTTTACAGCATTCTTATAAGGATGCCACATATCCATTGTGACGTATTGTATTCTCCCTCTGTTCGGAAGACGTGAGAGATAGCCCACAACCGTTTCCTTATTTCGATTAGGAAGAACGTCCAGTAGCGTTCGTTCTTCGATGTTGGTTAAGACGCAACGGGGCTTTATGATGTGAATCTCGTCAATGCCAAGCCAATTAGGAGTTTCAAACCGAAGTGTTTCTTCAAGGTGGTTGATATAGTCACGAAAGATGTTCCGGACCGTCTTTTCGTCCATCCCAACATCATCGGAAATGCTGACAAATGTTCGTTTGAGACTTTGCTTTTCAACGTAAGACAAGAGACGCTTTGTACAGTTTCTCTTTTCGTCTATGGTGTGGTCTAACCGTTCCCAAAACGTTTGATTGCACTCACGGCATTTATACCGCTGACGCTTAATTAGGAGCCCTACACGCTTTCCGTGGATCGGCAAGTCCATACAAAGCTGATCTCTGTTACCGTGCTTGTAGAGGTTCGGTACGCACCCACAATGAGGGCAATTAGAAGGTGGAGAGTTCGTCTCCACCTGAATGAGAATATCGTGTTCATTCTCTGAAATATTAAGAAGTAAAATGAGAAAGATTTAAAATATCCATATGGCTACCTTTTTTCATCAAAATAGACTCAATTATTTTCTCTTCGAACGTAGAAGCAGCTACAACAAAGAGGCCGCGTAAAGTGAATTTATGGTCATGGCCAACCAAAGGAAACATCTGAGACGAGAAATGCAGCTGACTACCTACCACGTAATCGAAAATTCTTCTTTTTTTCTTATTGCCGCCCCTCTACATTTACGTATTTTTAAACAACGAGTTGGCTGCTGACGCCGTAGCAAGCGGTTATTGGGAGAGCGACGGCGAGCAGGCCCGTTTAGAAAATAGACGACCGCTTTTCGGTACTCGACCACCAAGTGATCTCTGATCTTTCTGAAATGAATGCGCAACCCGCCTTGTCAGACTCAAATCTCTCTCGTATACATGTTCTGATCCTGCAATCGAATCAGTACTTTGCCAAAACGTCCGCCCTCATGGATGACGACTTTTCCCGACGGATAGGCTAGCTCCAAATAGTCAGCAATGATGTTCCGATTCCGCTCATCAACAGGCAGATGGTGATGGCCAAGCCAAGTCATCGCTTCCTGCAACGCCGCTTCTCTGGAGACTTCCGTCGTTTTCGCTTCCCGCGTGATAAGCGACTCGTATGCATAACCTTTAAGATACAGCAGATGCAGCAAATATCCCATTTCCGTAAGTTTCGATTGGTAGGGTTGACCGGTGACGAGCGGCCAAATCTCTTTCACTAGGCTGTGCTCCGAATGAACGACCGGCATACTGATATAACAGAACTTATGCGCGCACTGGAGCACTTTCTCCACGCTCTCCCAATTGTGAACGACTGGGCTCATCGAAACAAAGACGAGATCGAAGGCCTGGTTCCAGCCCTTGGCCTCTACATTAATATCTTCAAACGGTACGGGGACAATCTTCACCTGGTCTTCGGCGAAGTTCGCGATGTTTTCTTCCAGCAATTCGATCAGCGGAGGAGAAGTCTCTACGGCGGTTACACAGCCCCCCCGCTCCGCAAACGGTACCGAGAACACGCCGGATGCAGCGCCAATATCCAAAATGGAGCTGTTTTCGAATTGCACACCTTGTCCTTCTAGCCAGTTCATGATTCGTTGGGTTCGTTTTCTTCCCTCTTCGCTAAACGATTGTTCGTTGAAGGTCTTGGCCTTATGGTCAAAAGATCTGGTAGGATCGATTCCATTCTTTTTCATCCTGTCGATTTTCAAATCGGACTCGTCATTCCACACTTTTTCCCATAGGGCTGCATTAAAAAAATCGTTCATGAGTATACCCCACGCTTTCCTTATGGTTTATGAATTCCCCTAAACGAACGGCCTGATTCATCCAGCCGACTGTTCATGCTCCGGCGATTTCCCTTTACGGATAAAGAGACCGAGCACGAGCGCAACGAGAGCGATGATGACGCCGAACCAGAATGCGTTGTTGATGCCGGATGCGAGCCCTTTAGCGATTTCCGTCAGAGCCTGCGGATCGCTTGCACCGCTCAAATACTGCTTCTGTCCTCTCGACATAATACTGATATATAGGGCAGTGCCGATTGCGCCGGACACCTGCTGCAGTGTATTCAAGATCGCTGTCCCATGCGGGTGCAGATGGTTTGGCAACTGGTTAAGTCCTGCCGTCTGTGCAGGCATCATGACTAGCGCGATGCCAATCATCAGCGCGATGTGAATAGCCACGAGGAAGCCGGTGCTCGTCGTTTCGTCGAATCGAGTGAATTGCCACAGTGAGATAACAGCTATGACTAATCCAGGGATGACCAGAACGCGCGGCCCAAACTTGTCAAACAGCTTGCCTGAGACTGGGGCCATGAACCCATTGATGATTCCTCCAGGAAGAAGGATCAAACCGGACTTGAATGCCGTTACCAGGAGCACGCCTTGCATAAACATCGGAAGCATGATGGCCGATGAGAAAAAGGTCATCATAAGCACAAACAGCAGCACCGCGACAAGCGCAAATGTCGGATATTTAAAAGCACGTAAATCCATGACAGGTTGCTTCAATATTAGCTGCCTCCAGACGAACAGCAACAACGCAACGCCACCCGCCGCGATCGTCCAGATGACCGCCGGTTCCGACCAACCGTGTTCGCCGGCACTGCTGAATCCATAGACGATTCCGCCAAAGCCGATCGTCGACAACACGATGGATAAAAAATCCACACGCGGTTTGGTGACTTCCGACACATTCTTCAACACAGCGGCTCCGATAATAACGGAGAGCAGCGCAAACGGTGTTACGAGGTAAAACAGCCAGCGCCACGAAAGCCCGTCAACGATTAAACCCGATACGGTCGGGCCAATCGCCGGCGCGAACATAACGACGAGCCCTAACGTCCCCATCGCTCCACCCCGCTTTTCCGGCGGATAAATGGTCATGATGACGTTCATGACAAGCGGCAGCAGCATGCCGGTCCCGACCGCCTGAATAATCCGTCCGATTAGCAGCACGCTGAATGTCGGTGACACCGCTGCGATCACTGTACCAACAAAGAACAGGCCCATCGCTGATAGAAAAATTTTCCGGGTCGAGAACCATTGCTGCAAAATTGCCGTCACCGGAACAAGCACGCCAACGACGAGCATGAAGGCAGTGGAAAGCCACTGGGCCGTCGCCGCAGACAAATCAAACGATTTCATCAAGTCGGGAAGGGCATTACCCATCAACGTTTCGTTCAAAGCGGCGACGAACAGGCCGATAATCAGGGCAAACATGATCGGGCCGCGCTTGATATTGTTCAAATTACTCATCCTTTTCTCCCCCAAGCCTCTGTATTTAGCTCATTATTGATGACCGCGGCGACAAATGCGCCCATCGAGGCAGCAGCTATGGCCTGATGCATTCGCGATGCTGCATCCCCAGCGCTATAGACGCCCGGAACGTTCGTTTTTCCGAAGTCATCGACGACGACAGCCCCCCATTTCGTGATCTGACATCCGATCGTTCGCGGCAAGTCCGATCCCGTAACCAGCTCCGGTTTGAAAAAGATCCCCGTGCATGGGACGGTCGTCCCGTCTTCAAGAACGACTTGCTGCACGATCCCGTCGCTGGAGTCAATGTGCCTGATTGGTGAGTCGAACAGGGGCACTTGATGCCGCCGGAACTCCTCGCGCTCGGCATCCGTCAGTTCATCAGGGCCATTCGTGCAGACGGTAAAGCGGTCCGTCCATCCGGATATGAGTGGAGCAAAATGCATAAGCTCAGCCCCCTTCGTAATGATGACAAGCGGCTGATCCCTTAATTCCCAGCCGTCGCAATACGGGCATACAAAAGCGCTTTTTCCATATACCTCCTGCAGTCCCGGAATGTCGAGCGGCTCATCTTTCATGCCAACAGCAAACAGAACTTTTTTGCTTGCAAAGGTTTGTCCTTGATCCGTCTCAATTTGAAACTGTAAGTCGGTTCCCGCGATAGACAACACCGTATCCGTTACGAATGATACGGAGGGATAAGTTCTGATCTCTTCCTTCGCAATGCGCCGAAATTCGCTCGGACTGATTCCGTCGCGGGTAAGAAACCCGTGGACCTCACGAGTTACAGCGTTGCGGGGACGACCTTCATCGATCACCGCCACCTTTTTCCTTGCCCTCCCAAGCACCAGGGCGGCGTTCAACCCAGCCGGTCCGCCGCCAATAATTGCGACATCGAAAATTTGTTTTTCCATTGCTAACTGACACCTCCATAGATCGATAATATCCATAATTAGAATACAAGAAGTGCATCACTTCTTGTTTACCTCGTGGCTGCAACGCTTGAATGCCTCATCCAATACCGACTGAATCGTATGTTCCTGTAAGTATTGGTGCAGATGCTGTTCCGCGCCGTTCATAACTTTCTCAACCAAACATTCGTTTTTTCCCGGACGTTTCTGATCCCGCCCAGCAGCCCCCTCTTCCGCTAACAACCGATGCTGCCGCGAACTCGAATTCGAGCATTCGAATAACTGCTGTCTTCCTTCAATCACTTGAATCACATCAAGAAAGGAAATCTGATCCGCCGGCCGCGCTAGCTCGTAACCGCCGTTCACCCCCGGCACAGCACGTACGATTCCATCCTGCCTCAGTTTGGACATGATTTTGGATAAATAGCTTTCGGAAACACCAAGTGCTGAAGATAATTCCTTGATCCCGACGTTGTTGCAACGCTCCGAATGTCCCAGATGAACTAAAGCGTGTAGGGCATAATCCGTGCTTTTGGAGAACTGCAAGTTTCCCTCCTCCCTTCCCGAATCATCATTAATATGGACCTATAGTATCCATAATAAACGATTCAACTCCAATTTGCAATGACTTTATTGATCCGAACTCCGCTTCCAATTGTGGGTGAATCCGGAAATCGCATCAACGGTGGCTGTCTCGCTTTCATTATGTTGAAAAAATGAAAATTCATGCAACGATTCTTATTATCCCAGAGGATGAGTTATCCATGAATTTTCCACCATGTAATCCGATTTTATGAACAATGTCGCGAAGAGCTTTTCCACCACAAATTCCGAATAGCCTAATTTTGTTGCTGCAACCTGGTTTAGAGCCGAACGTTCAAGTTCTTCCAAATCACGGCGAATAATATCTTCTGTCAAAGATTGCGAACCAGCTACCCAGTCCTTCTTTTTCCGACGGCCAACGACTTGATGAAATGCGATGATTGAATCAAAATCCGACGAGGATGCGGGCCGACGCGCTTGAGATGTTATTTGATTATTCAACATGCGTTTCATAAGATCCACTCCCTCTTTTAAAATGTGAAGCTTGTCCCATACTGAAAGGCCTCCGAAATCTGGGAACCGTTTATCAATATTAAAAATATACCCCGCATCTAGAAACCATTTATAAATCAAGCTTGCATCATTAGGTGTGATTTTCAATGTTTCGAGTTCTCGAACGTTAAGAACATGGCCAAATTCATGCTCCAGCGATTGTGCGCATCGCTCGTGGACATTCAACAGCCTGAGATTTTCAAGCAAATTATTTTGCTCATCTGTATCCATAAGTCCTTTCATAATTAGGGACCTAGCTTCTTTCCGGTATAGCTTCTGCTCTTCTTTATACCTTTGTTCAGTATCGTCAGGCAAAAGTATGATCCGTTCTTTTTGAGAAGAAGGTGACTTATACATAAGTGCAATTCCATCGCCGGGCAGATGAGAGCGAAAACGAAAATAGAGATTAAATACTTACACTTCTTGAAGACGAGCTCCCCGGCGAGTTGCTATCTTAATTCCGCCATTCATTTCATGCTTTGTTCTCGGAGGATATGTATATTGAACTTGATCGCTGTGTTGAATTAGTTCTAAAACAAGACCAAGCTTTTCTCGAACATTGCGGTAGCGGGGTTTCTCGAATTCAAGATTAACTTGATCAAACTCATCCCACGTACCGTATTCCACTTCATCAATTAGAATATGACAATCATCATCTTCTAACCCCAAGTAAATGATATCTGTTACATAGTCTAATTTAATTCGGTTATCCAATATTTCAGCTCCCTGTTCTCACTTACAAAACGATCTACAATTATGCTGGCTCTATTATTGTACTGTATTTCCAGCTTCTGGACTATGTTTTACTCACTATACCCTTTGGCACAATCGTTTTTGGTAACGTTACATCTCCCCCAAGTTAGAATTTTTAATCTATCTTCTTGACGTTGGAAAAATAAGGACATATACTGTTTATATAGATATATACAGTAAGCACACATAAGCACACATAAGCACACGTAATCACACATTAAAGCGAGGTTAACCTTCATGCAAACATGGAAAGATTCCTGGTTTATGATCCGGGGGGATTTGCGGGGCGACAAAATAAGGCTGCTATTCACTCTGCTGTTCTCCATCGTCTTTATGACTTATCTGGCGGGACTGATGGGATTACTCGTCAATGAATCGGCGGACACCCATCAGCGAAGCGTTTTGCCAGACTATTTGCTGCTGGCTATAGTTCCGTTCCTCGGAGTTGTGTATTCCCGCCGTGCGATGAAGTATTGGAGCTCGGATTCCTACACGAAAATGCTGGCGTATCTGCGAAGCATGCCCATCCCGCTGAAAGCCGTCCTATGTAAAAGAAAGCTGCAATCAGTCATATGCTTCGCGCTGAACGGCGCATTGTTCTTTGGACTGGTCTACGCGCTTGCCGGCCATCTCAGAGCTTCCATCTCACCGCTCGGGTATGTCGTGTTTTCCTTTACCTGGATCGGCTATGGACTGGCAGTGACGGGGTTGTACATTTTCATCGAGTTCCTATACAGCGGCAAAGCTTATTTCTGGCTCCTTCTGCTGCTGATGCTGATCGCGCTCGGAGCGGCCATGCTGGTGAAGCTGTCCGGCGGCAATCTGCTGTCCTACAGCCTCGCCTGCTCGAAGGAGTGGGGGCTGCTGTCTCCCCTGATGTGGGGCACGCTGCTTGCGGGCACAGTGTCCGTGCAGCTGTTCTCCAAGTGGACGATTGTCAGGCTGAAGAGCCGGGACCTCGTATGACGGGGGACGTAACGGCTAGCGGGCGGGAAGGCGGTGTAAGCATTGTGGATTCCTATACAAATTGATGAAAAAAGCGCAGAGCCGCTGTATCACCAAATCGAGACGCAGCTTAGGTCGCTGATTATAAGCGGCAATCTCGCTGAAGGCACGCTGCTGCCCTCGATCCGGGAATTTGCGGGAGATTTGAAATGCAGCGTGATTACGGTTCGCCGGGTGTATCAGGATTTGGAGGGCGAAGGACTGCTGCGGACGCGGCAGGGAACCGGAACCTTTGTCTCCCATGTCGGAGACGGGGCGAGAGAGGAATACAGGCGGGAGACGGTCCGCAAAGCGCTGGAGGCGGCGGTGGATGCCGGTCTTTCTGTTCACTTCGGCCGCGAGGAGCTTGAGGAGCTTTTTCGGGAAATTGTAAAGCACAAATATGGGGAAGAGGACAAAAAGGAGGAGTGAGGCATGGTTCAACTGGCGGTGGAGATGCGGAATGTGATCAAGAAAAGGCGATCCAAAACGATAGGGCCGATCAACCTGGAGCTGCCGGAGGGGCATATCATCGCTCTGGTGGGGCAGAACGGTTCGGGAAAAAGCACGCTTCTGAGCATGCTCCTGAAGCTGTCGCTTCCGGAAGAAGGGACCATAAGCTGGTTCGGGAATAGCGCCGAAGGCGAGCTCCCGATGGAAATCCGGCGGAGCATTGGCTATGTGCCGGAATCCCCAATCCAAGAGGAGAGCCACTGGACTCCGGAAGAGGCCGCCTGTTTTCGCAGAAGGTGGTACCCTGACTGGGATCAGGCGTATTTCCAGGCGCTGCTGGACCAATTCGAAGTGCCGCGGGGGATAAGGCTCGGCAAAATTTCCAAAGGCGAGCGCCGCAAATTTGAAATCGCCGCCGTGCTGGCCGCCGGTCCGAAGCTGCTGCTGCTCGACGAGCCTTCGTCGGGGCTGGACCCTTTTGCCTGGCGGATCATGATCGAGACGTTCCAGCGCTATATGGATGAGCGACAGGCCACGATTATCATCTCCACGCATATTGTGGAAGAGGTACGCCGGCTGGCTGACTACATCGTCCTGCTGCATAAAGGGGAACTGCTCGGCATGGCGGAGAAAGACAGCCTGCTTGGCATGTGGAATGAAGTTTGGGTTGGTGCGAAGGACGAAGAAGAATTGGCGGAGCTTGCGGCTGAACTGCCGGAGGCGCTGGAACTAAGTATCCAGGCTCCCGGCATGGCGAGGATGATCACCTCCCGTTTGCCGGATTTAGAGAAACGCTTATCGGATTTGGGCGTAAAGATGATCAAGAACCGCATCCTGGATTTGGAAGAGATTTTGAGTTTGTGGACCATGGGACACCGTCCCGAGCTTGCCGATTCAAAGAGAGGAGATTGACGAATGGAAGCATTGAAGCTGGAAGGTGTTGTGAAGCAGTATGGAGACAAAACGGCGGTGAATGGAATTACCCTTGGCGTCGAGCCGGGGGAAATCTACGGTCTGCTGGGGGCCAACGGTGCGGGCAAGACGACGACGATGCGCATGGTGCTTGGCCTGATTTATCCTGACGGAGGGACTATCCGATATAAAGGCAAGCCGTACAGCAGCGAGCTTCAGTCCATCATGGGCTATCTGCCCGAAGAGCGGGGGCTGTATCCCAAGGTAAAGGTCAGCGAGCAGATTAACTATCTGGCGCGTCTTCGCGGCATGTCCGCAAGCGATGCCGACAAGAGCCTGCGCTACTGGTTGGACCGCTTCGAGGTGCCGGATTACTATAACAAAAAAATCGAGGAGCTGTCCAAAGGTAATCAGCAAAAAATGGGCTTCATCGCCGCCGTTGTACATAAGCCGCAGATTCTCATTCTGGACGAAGCTTTCAGCGGCCTTGATCCGGTCAACGTCGAGCTGCTTAAAGATACGGTCAGGGAGCTTCGCGACCAGGGCACAAGCATCCTGTTCTCAACTCATCGGATGGAGCATGTCGAGGAGCTGTGCCGCCATATTACGATTCTGGACCGCTCCAATACGGTCGTGCAGGGCGACCTCCGCGAGATCAAGAAAGGCTATCCCCGGGAAGAGGTGCTGCTGCGTACACCTGGCGAAGTGACCGGCCTTGACCGTATTTCCGGCGTGACCGCCGTAGAGCGGCAGGAGAGGGGATATCTCGTTCGGATATCCGAAATCGGCGCGGCTCAGCGGATTCTGGGGCAAGCGATGGAGCAGGGCGAAGTGGAGCATTTTGAAATCAAGGAACCGACGTTAAACCAAATCTTTATCAGAGTGGTGGGTGAATCTCATGAATAAGATGGGAACGATTATCGGATTTACGTTCAAGAACAAGGTGAGAACGAAATCCTTTCTTGTAACAACGCTGATTTTGGTTCTGCTGCTCAGTATCGGAATGAATATCCCTTATTTTATCAAAGTGTTCAAGGGTGAAGACGGAAGCGGGAGCGCTTCAAGCCCGGGTGTTCACATTGCGGTCATTGCGGAGAACGGCAGCCGCGCGGCGCAGCTTCTGCAGACTTACGCGCAGCAACCCGGAACGGGAGCGACGGTCGTTCCGTACGCTTCGGCGGATGATCCCGGCCTGAAGAAGGCTTTGTCGGACGGCAAGGTCGATGGATACCTTACCTTAACGGAGCAGGAGGGTACGGGGCTCGGTTCGGTCGTCTACCATTCCAAGGACGACAGTTCAGAGGAGCAGAGCTTCCTCCGGAGCGCTCTCCAGCAGGTTAACGCACAGCTGATCGCGGGCGACCGGCTGACGCCGCAGCAGATCGCAGCCATGAATGCGCCGGTGCAGCTTGGCACCGAGAAGATCAGCGCGGACGGCGAGTCGGCTCAGGATAAATCGCATCCGTTAATCAACTATGTTATTGTCTACGTCTTGCTTATTCTGTTCTTTATGTCGATTATGATGACCGGCAATATGATCGCGGCGGAGGTCACCTCGGAGAAAAGCTCGCGCATCATGGAAATCCTGATTACCAGCGCCTCGCCGCTGGCGCAAATGTTCGGCAAGGTGATCGGTATCTTCTTGGTGGGGCTGCTGCAAATCGCCATTATCGCGGCAGCTATCGCCGCCAACCTGATGCTCCCGCATAATTCGGGTGTTCTGAAGGATTTCAATCTCAACCTGGGGCAGCTCAGCGTTAGCCTATTGGTGTACGGAATCATTCTTTATATTCTCGGCTATTTCCTGTACGCCCTGATGTACGCCGCCGTCGGCTCTATCGTCAGCCGTACCGAGGATCTCGGGCAGGCCGTAATGCCAATCATGATGCTCGGCTTCGTGAACTTCTACGTTCCGCTGTTCAGCATCTCGAATGCGAACACCCTGCTGATCAAGGTCACAAGCTTTATCCCGTTCACTTCGCCCCTTAGCATGCTGCTCCGGATCGGCGTCGGCGACGTCGCTGTCTGGGAAATTATCCTGTCGCTGCTGCTTCTGCTCGTTACGATCTTCGGCCTGGGCTGGCTGGCCGCGAAGATTTACCGCACCGGCGTGTTGATGTACGGCAAGCGCCCGAGCATCAAGGAGCTGCGCAAGGCGATGAAGGCTTATAAGATCTAAGAGGGTGACTGATTTATGTGAGTAACAATTATAAATGAGACAGATGTAATTAATAAATGAGACTTTTTACAATATATGTTTGAGATAATTAAGAACCCCTGATACGTCAAAAACACTGATGTATCAAGGGTTTTATATATTTTTCTATAATACACAAAATAAAATGAACCTGGTGTGAAGAGTAATCTCCGAATAATAAATATCTGCAACTATAATTAAGATTAATCGTTACATGAGTGTGTATCTAACTAAACTTAGTTGAATGATTTTTACTGGTAATGCCCAACGCCAACCGCTGCTCGGTTCTTTCCTTTACCGGGCTGCAATTCGTCGGTATTTAGCCCCAGGTAGATTGAGATCCTTGGAGCAGAGCATTCTCTAGTAAAGCTTCACGAATCAAATCAGAGGGAACGCGACGCAGAAATTTGGAGGAGGAATTGAAAGTATTTCAGACCCTTCTGGCAGACCGCGTTGAGGCAAATAATACCCGATCATATTGGAAAATACATTGCCTTGATTGTTGTATAACACCGCATGAGTCTGTCCATTTTCACAAATCGAAAGGAAGGATATTATGATTATATAACGAGTGTTTTTGACGATAGGTATAAGTTTATTTGCTTTTTTCAGGTTATTCGAATCCCCCGTCTGCATTCAGCAACGTTAATGTACCTGGAGCTACCGGATATATGCAAACAGCTAACACTTAAGCCCGTCCAAAGGAAAGAATGCGATTATTAACTCGGTTAGCCTGGCAAATTCTTATGATACTGTTAGTGAATTGACATATAATTCAACATTAATGGTAGAGGTCAAATCGCTAGAGCTCGATCTGATCTGCTACATATACCAGTTGCTGTTCCGGAATTAAAAGAAAATGAAGCAGACTATACAGCTCTGCTTCATTTTTTGTCTAGGTTTCCTAGCCGTAAGGTAATTTTATTTGAGTAACTTTTCCATGATCATGACATCGATATGTTTTTCTTCTATAATTCCCTGCTTTTCAAAAATCCCAACTTCGCGATATCCCATTTTCCGATATAGCCCCTGGCCTTGTTGATTAAAAGGAAATGTAAACAATACGATTTTATAGAAGTCCTTTTCTTTGGCCTGATCTTCTAGTGCCTGAAGGAGAGAACTCCCAACTCCCTGTCCTCGTGATTCACGGTCAATATAAATGGAGAGGTCGGCTACACCGCTGTAAGCACAACGATGAGAATATGGATTTAGGGAGGCCCATCCGAGCACCTGACCGTCCTTCTCTGCGATCAAAACAGCATATCTACCCTGATGCTCCCGAAACCAGGATTCCATGTAATTCAGGTCTTTGGCATCCGTTTCGAGTGTGGCTATGCGGTCCTCAATCCCCTGGTTGTAAATACGAAGGATAGGGGCAATATCATCTGAAACAGCCTGACGAACCGTGAGTGTGGATATCATTATTTTCCCTCCATGGATTAGACCTTAATATTATTTGATTGCCTTAATCACAGCGGACACAATGTAATTTTCAATGTTGGAACCAGGAACCCAATCTTTAATAAAAGCTTTGGATTCATCTTTAGGTTCGATGGAAATATCGGTAAATCCGCTTTGTTTAAGCATGGATTCCAGTGCGCTTATCGATGAAGCGCCAGAAATACAGCCGGAGTACAATTGATCGAGATCATCCTTGATTTCCGGAGGAAGCTCAGCAGTCGTTACAATGTCTGAAATAGCGAGTCGGCCCCCTGGTTGAAGAACACGAAACGCTTCATGGAATACCTGCTGCTTGTCAGGGGACAGATTAATCACACAGTTGGAAATAATCACATTAACCGTATTGTCAGCCACGGGCAAATGTTCAATTTCACCTAAACGGAAATCGGTATTCGTAAAATGGCCCCGAGCAGTGTTCTCCCGAGCACGGCTGACCATTTCCGGTGTCATATCCACACCGATGACATGGCCAGTTTCGCCGACCTGACGAGAGGCCAGGAAGCAATCGAATCCGCCACCGCTGCCCAAATCGAGAACCGTTTCGCCTGCTTGGAGCTCAGCAATAGCTTGCGGGTTGCCGCACCCCAGGCCAAGATTAGCTCCTTCGGGTACTGTAGCTAATTCATCCGTAGAGTAACCGAGCTTTTCGGAAATGGCATTAAAGTCAGTGGGGGTATCACAGCATTCGGCTGAGCTGTTAGAACGTTCTGAGGAACAGCATGAAGAACTCGATTCGATTTTTTGTACAGCGAATCGTTGATACCGGGTTCTAACGTTTTGGCGGATTTGGTCATTTGTAAGTTTGGTCATTGGGTAACACTCCTTTAGAATTTTAGTTTCATAACATAACTCGAAGGTTCTTGCCAAGACTAGCAGCAAGGCTCATAGCTAACAGGGGATGTAGAGATCGAAGAAGAACCTTTTTGGGACAGCCATTTGCGTAAAGAGAAGGTTTTCTTTTGTGGAAATTTCCAAGCGTGTAATGCCTTCCTCTGCAGCTCAATTTCTTGATACTTCGTTAAGTACTCCGCAACATAAAGATCTCCTAACATAACTTCCGCCTCCTTAGAGAATGTTTATCCTTAAATCTTAATGAAGATTAATAACTATAACTTGCAATTTGCAATTATATGTTAAGAGAAATCACCCAGTTACAGGTGCGCTGCATCTGCTTGATTTCCCCATAGCCTCATTAAAAAGCTTTACTGAGCGTAGTACGGTTTCTTTCTCAAACTCCGTCATGTACGAGAAGACTTCGTCCAGATAATCGTTCATTTGTTGATCAATCATACCGGCGATCATTTTGCCTTCCGCAGTCAGGGAGAGGGTATATACCCTCCGATCATTAGGATCGGGCGTTTTCTTGACTAAATTCATCTGGATCAGTGATTGTACTTGTCGGCTAAAGGTCGTTACTTCTGTTCCCAGCGCCTCTGCAACCTCTTGCATGGATGGCTTGTGCCGGCGGTCAATTTCATAAAGTAAGTGGCTTTGGGCCAAAGAGATATCGCAGCCGCCAACTGAGCAGCAATATTTATTGAGCAGTCCAAAGCGGCGGGTCATGATTTGAAATAGCTCTCGCGGATTTTCCATTGTGTCTCACCTCGTGATTTAAGTTATAACTCATTAATTTGCAATATGCAAGTATAAAACTCATTTTTTTCTGCTAATTATTGTATGATACTAAAGTTGGCAAATGAAATGATAGGAGTAATCTAATAATTGAGGTGTGGGGTTAACATGAATTTTTTAGGTAAAACGATTCTGGTCACTGGCTCTGTTTCAGGCATAGGAAGGAGCTGTGCAGAGTTATTATTGGAACATGGGGCTTCTGTTGTGGGGTTAGATGTTAACCAGAGCACCATAATGAATGAACGTTATAGACACTATCATGCTGACATTAGAGATGAACTCAAAGTAATCGATGCATTAGATGAAATTGAAGCATTGTACGGGAAGATTGACGGACTGGCCAACTGTGCAGGTGTATATGCAAGTTCAAAACCATTTTATGAGCTGGACATTGAGGAATGGGATAAAGTCATCTCTACAAATCTTACCGGACTATTCATACTTACCAAACATGCGGCTAAAAAAATGATCAAAAACAACATAGGTACAATTGTTAACGTTAGTTGTATAAGATCAAGAATTTTTAGACCGGATATGGCTGACTATGCCGCCTCCAAGGGAGGGGTCGTCGCATTGACATCCGCAATGGCATTGGATTTACAGCAATTCAACATAAGAGTGAACTCTGTTGCGCCCGGATTTACATACACTGGAATGACCGCGAAATCATTTGATAATCCGGAAGTAAGGGACTTTTCGGAAAAGACCATACCCTCTGGTAAAATCGCATCATCAGTGGATGTTGCGAAGGTCATATTATTTTTGTTATCGGAGATGGCAAATTATATAAACGGCGAAACCATATTTGTTGACGGCGGCTTTAAAATATCCAAATGACGAGCTGTAGACAGCATTAATAATAAAGACATCCAAATATTCATGAGAACGATGAAACTTTATATCAGCCATTGCTTATATAAGCACATAGTTATATAATAATTGGCGAAAGGAGGCGGAACATGAGCTTTGAAATGGGTGATTTAGACGAAGTATCACAGACATTAAAGCTTTTGGGAGACAAGACAAGGCTGACAATCATGAAGCTTCTGGAGAAGCAGGAATGCTGTGTATGTGAGCTCGTTGAAATTTTTAAAACGAGTCAGCCGTCGGTCAGCCAACATTTACGGAAGCTTAAGGATGCCGGTCTTGTTAAGGAAAATCGGAAAGGCCAATGGATTTTTTATTCAATTAATCCAAACAGTCCTCAACATGAGTTAATTCAACAATTGATTGCCTTCGTTCCTTCACAAGATCATGAGCTGGAAGAACTGGATAAGAAAGGTCTGAGAATTTCATGTAATTAAATGGAGGTCAGCGGATTGGTTTCGGTACTACTAGCGAGTTTCATTTTTGTGCTTACGTTAATCTTTGTCATTTGGCAGCCCCGGAATTTATCGATTGGATGGTCGGCCTGCGGCGGGGCCGTATTGGCGCTGCTTGCGGGCGTTGTCAGTTTTAACGACGTGCTCGATGTTACCCTGATTGTGTGGAATGCTACGCTAGCGTTTATTGCAATCATACTCATTTCTTTAATCCTTGACAAAATTGGCTTTTTCGAATGGGCTGCCCTACATATGGCCAGAGCCGCACGCGGGAATGGAATCCGGATGTTCATCTATGTCACCATTCTTGGAGCGGTTGTAGCCGCGTTTTTTGCCAATGACGGCGCAGCTCTCATCTTGACTCCGATTGTGCTTGCAATGGTGCGCGCACTGAATTTTGATGAGAAAAAAGTATTTCCGTTTATCATTGCCAGCGGATTCATTGCAGATACGACTTCATTGCCGCTTGTCGTCAGTAATCTGGTTAATATTGTTTCCGCCGACTTTTTTGGAGTCACCTTTATGGAATATGCGGGACACATGATTATCCCTACTTTGTTTTCGCTTACTGCCAGTATTCTGGTGCTGTTCATTTTCTTCCGTAAAAGTATCCCGAGACAGTTTGACGGCTCTCAGTTAAAAAATCCTGAAGAGGCCATCAAAGACAAGAGGATGTTCAAGTTATCCTGGCTTGTCCTTGCGGTTCTTCTGGCCGGATACTTCGTCAGTGAATTCCTGAACATTCCTGTTTCCGTGGTAGCCGGGATTATCGCGATCTTTTTCCTGATTATGGCTAGAAGAAGTCCTTTCGTACCAACAATGGAAGTGGTTAAAGGGGCGCCCTGGGCGATCGTATTCTTCTCCATAGGGATGTATGTCGTAGTGTATGGACTCCGAAATGCCGGACTTACGGATGTCCTGGCTAATGTGATTCAAGGCGCTGCTGATCAAGGTCTATTCGTCGCGACGATGGGCATGGGCTTTATAGCGGCGATCATTTCATCGATCATGAATAATATGCCTACGGTCATGATTGATGCGCTTGCTATCGACGCAATACACACGACAGGAATTATTAAAGATGCTTTGGTTTACGCAAATGTCATCGGTTCGGATTTAGGGCCGAAGATCACACCGATTGGTTCGCTGGCTACCTTACTCTGGCTGCATGTACTTTCAACCAAAGGTGTGAAGATATCCTGGGGGACCTACTTTAAAACAGGGATCATTTTGACGATTCCAACACTATTCATCACCCTTCTGGGACTCTATATATGGTTAACCATTCTTTAATTTAAAGGAGACGATTACTCATGGATAAGAAAACCATTTACTTTTTGTGTACAGGGAACTCCTGCCGGAGCCAGATGGCGGAAGGCTGGGCGAAGAAATACCTCAGCGATGGCTGGAATATTTACAGCGCCGGTATTGAAGCGCATGGTCTAAATCCCAAAGCTGTACAAGCCATGAGCGAAGTGGGTATTGATATCTCGGGGCAGACCTCCGATATTATTGATTCGGAGTTGCTGAATAACGCTGATCTAGTCATCACGTTGTGCGGGGATGCCGCTGATAAATGCCCGATTACTCCTCCGAAGGTGAAACGCGAACACTGGGGGTTTGACGACCCGGCCAAAGTGCAGGGGACCGAAGAAGAGAAATGGGCGGTGTTTCAGCGGGTCCGGGATCAGGTTGGAGCACGTATTAAACAATTTGCCGAAACCGGCGAATAATGAATAGTCCGGCCGGGAGAGATCCCGGCTTCTTTTTCAAAGAAGGGAGAATTCGGTGTATGAAATCCATAGAGATTTATGATCCGGCCATGTGTTGCTCCACAGGAGTATGCGGCCCTGTTGTTGACCCGGAATTAATCCGCATCTCAGCGGTGGTCCATAATTTGAAGAAGAAAGAATTTAGCGTGTCCAGATATAATTTGACCAGTGAGCCGGATGCTTTTGTAGCCAATACTGTGATAAGACAGCTGCTTACTGACGAAGGACCGGATGTGCTGCCAATTATCCTATTAGATGGACAGGTGGTTAAAAAACAAGGCTATCCCTCAAATGAAGAACTGGAAGAATGGACAGGAATCCCGGCATCCGAGCTCTCCCAAAAACCCAAGGTGCGTATAGAGCTGAAATTGAAATCAAAATAAGGGAAGGAAGGATCGACATGTCCACCCGGTTTGATCCATTAGCCATCCTGCGTACTCCATATTTGTTCTTTACAGGCAAAGGAGGGGTAGGTAAAACTTCAACAGCCTGTGCAGCGGCGGTAGCGCTAGCCGACTCGGGTAAACGGGTTCTGCTTGTAAGCACCGATCCGGCTTCAAATTTGCAGGATGTTTTTGGCATGGAACTTTCCAATCAACCGACTGTGATTGAGCGTGTTCCTAATCTTTTTGCCGCGAATTTAGATCCGGAGACGGCAGTGGAAGAATATAAAGCAAAGGTGGTCGCTCCCTACCGGGGTGTTCTGCCCGATTCGGTGATCTCCACGATGGAAGAACAGTTGTCGGGGGCATGTACCGTAGAAATTGCTGCTTTCGATGAGTTTACAACCCTCCTGACCGATGAACAATTGAGATCGCAATTTGATCATATCCTGTTTGATACTGCGCCCACAGGCCACACGCTGCGCCTTCTTCAGCTGCCGTCCGCATGGAACGGATTTCTGGAAGAAAGTACTCACGGAGCTTCCTGTCTGGGCCCGCTGGCCGGACTGGAGCGTAAGAAAGAGGTCTACGAGCAGGCTGTACGGACGTTATCGGATCAACTTGAAACGACTTTGGTGCTGGTAACACGCCCGGATCGGACGCCTCTGCTGGAAGCGGCAAGGGCCGCTGAGGAACTTCGAGAGATCGGCGTCACGCGTCAAATATTGATCGTTAACGGTCTGCTTCAACTACCGGAATCAGAGGACCCGATTTCATCCGGGCTTTATGAACGGCAGCAGACTGCTTTACGTGCAATGCCTGATATACTCACAAATCTGTCTGCATTCCATATTCCGCTGGTCGCTTACAACATCTTGGGAGTCAACCGTATGCGGCAGCTCTTTAAACCGGCTGAGCCTGTCTCTCTTGAAGCTGCGTCCGAGGAAGCGACGCCCCGCTTACCATCTCTATCTGCCCTGATCGACGATGTCGAGCAAGCCGGCATCCGTATTTTGTTCACGATGGGCAAAGGCGGGGTGGGCAAAACAACCGTCGCTTCCGCTCTGGCCGTCGGTTTGGCGGAACGCGGTCATAACGTGCACCTCAGCACAACGGATCCCGCCGCTCACATTGAGACCCTTTTCGGCAAAGATGCCGGATTGGTATCTCTAAGCAGAATCGACCCTAAGGCTGAAGTTGATCAATATCGCCAAGAGGTCATCAGCCAGAATGCCGAAATCCTGGATGAAGAAGGCCTTGCTGTTCTTGAAGAGGACTTACGATCACCCTGTACGGAAGAAATCGCAGTATTCCGGGCTTTTGCTGAGCTCGTTGAACGCTCCAAAGATCAGATCGTAGTCATTGATACCGCACCTACTGGCCATACGCTCCTCTTGCTGGATGCCAGCGAGGAATATCATAAAGAAGTCACCCGGTCTGCAGGTGAGGTTCCGGATTCGGTTCGAAAGCTTCTTCCGAGGCTCCGCAATGCGAAGGAAACGGCAGTAATTATCGTAACCTTGGCAGAAGCAACTCCTTTTTATGAGGCCTCCCGGCTGGAGGAAGACTTGAAGCGCGCCGAAATCTCCGTAAGATGGTGGACTATCAACCAGAGTTTGGCTGCCTCCGGAACCGGGGAACCAGTATTGAAAGGCAGAGCCATGGCGGAGGTTCAATGGATTCGGGAAATCAACAAGAGGGCCGGCGGTCAGGCGGTGATCATTCCCTGGAGACCGAAAGAGATCCGCGGAGTAGAGCAGTTGAAGGAACTTGCACACCTTCATTAAAGACGAGGAGAGATACGGATGGTAATCACAGATGGCGCCAAACACTACATTGAAGAAGCAATGAAAGAATCAGGTGTACTACCTTGAGATTCGCTTTCGCCGGAGGGGGCTGCTGTGGCCTGAATTATCAAATGATGCTTGACACACCTCACGAAGATGACGTGATCCATGTGGTCAATGATATTCAAGTGGCATCTGATCCCCAGGTTGCCGATCTCGTTCAAGAGATGGCTCTCGATTATGCCCGAGACGACGAAGGGGCTGGCCTGGTGATTAGTAGCGGCGGAAGCTGCTTTTAAGGAATGGTAATGCCAATTTGATTTGACATATGAATAAAAGGGAGATTCCTATGACTAAAACTTATCAAGCTTTGGTAGAAGACAAAATTTATTTTGGCGGAGCTCAAGATGTCGAACAAATGGTTAAGGAGGAAGGCGTCGAGGTCGTAGTGGATCTGCGCGAAGAGGCGGAGGAATGTGCTTATCCAGTAGATACTGTTCAGTGGATTAAAGTACCCTTGGGAGACCATGCAACAGAGCCGGAAGGAGAGCTCTTCCGCACGGCAATTCAGGAAGTGGTGGGCGCTTACCGAGCAGGAAAGAAAGTTGCCTTTCACTGTGGCGGGGGAAAAGGACGCACGGGTACCGTGGCGGTCGGAACACTGCGTGAATTGGGGCTTGCCGAGTCTTTAGAAGAAGCTGAAAAACAAGCAAAAGCTATACGGCCCATCATTGCAGTAAAGCCAAAGCAATGGGAAGCGTTAAGAGCCATTTATCCTCAATAAGCATTTAAAAGGAAACAGGAATTATCAGAAGATTCCACTCCTTAAAAGTTGATATTAAGAGCCCTTATGCTGAAGAGACTATTCTCAAGGAATAGTCTCTTTGTCATTCTATTGCTTTATGAAGTTATACATGAAGGTGAGAATGATGTGTTTGAGACCGGGAAAATAAAGTTGTAGACTGAGCGCGGTTAACATTATTCAAGTCATTTGATGTGTTATAATCGGCGGGCATGGTTGTCCATTAAACAATAAGATTATATAAGTCCCGATCGGGAGCACTGAATCATTTAGTTTTAAGATGCTCGGTAGAGTTGAAAAACCCAAGGCGTAATAGGAGGCCACTGAAAAAGTCCAAATCTTAGAACAGGA
>NZ_ASSD01000383.1 GCF_000520715.1 Paenibacillus zanthoxyli JH29 | reverse complement strand
CGGCGTCCCAGACACTGGCGGGTCATGACACTGAGTTCGATTTCGGCCACATTAAGCCAACTGCCGTGTTTTGGCGTGTAATGGATTTCCAAACGTTTCGCCAGACGCAAAGCCACTTTCGGTTCGAATGCCTGGTACAGGGAGGCGATGGAATGCGTGTTCAGGTTATCCATCACGAGGCGCACTTTCGGAGCCTCCGGGTAATGAACATCCAACAGATCGCGGACTTGTTCCGCCCATTCCACCCGCGTGCGCTGTGGACGAACACTCACATGCCGCCAGCCCGCAAGCGGTTCCGTAAAAATGAAAATGCTGCACGTTCCATTGCGCACGTACTCCGCATCTTCTCGCAGCGGTTTAGTGGGTTTCATCGGAATGGGCGCCCGGGTTTCATCCAGAAGC
>NZ_ASSD01000382.1 GCF_000520715.1 Paenibacillus zanthoxyli JH29 | reverse complement strand
GGGCCGGTCAAGGAGCAATCCTTGACCGGCCCGCTTGCCGTATAAACCTTCAATTATTCCCGGAAATCAACAGGAGGCTGTCCCAGACAGGTCACACAAGACCTCTAACGGAACAGCCTCCTGCCATATAACATACGCGGAAGCCACGATTTCCTTGGAACCTTACTCCCCGCCATCTCCCAGCAGTGTCAGCACCGTTTCCAGCATCACATTTACGCCTTTTTCGCAATCCTCGTACGAGGTCAGCTCTTCTTCGCAGTGGCTCTTGCCCTTCACACTCGGAACGAAAATCATCGCCGACGGCAGGTAACTTGCGACGAACTGGGCGTCATGTCCGGCACCGCTGGCCATTTTTTTATGGGAATACCCGAGCGACTTCACCGAGCTTTCAATCGCGCCGCATACCCGGTCGTCGAACCACACGGTATCGCGGCCCCAAAGTTTCTTCTTGGAAACGGAGCAGCCCGCCTGCATCTCCGGAAGCGAGTTAATGACCGACACCACTTCGGCGATAACCTCTTCATTCTTATGCCGCGCCTCGACGGTGAAGACGACTTTATTCGGGATTACCGTGTGGATATTGGGATACACATTAACCCGGCCCATCGTATAGACCAGTTCAGGGTCCAACTCGCCCAGCTTGCTCCGCAGCTCCACCACCAAATCGGTAGCGGCGAAAAACGCGTCATTCCGCATGCCCATCGGCGTCGTGCCGGCGTGATTGGATTCCCCGGTAACTTCAATTTCATAACAGACCATGCCGACTACACAGTCTACGAGTCCGATCGTCAGGCCTTCTTTTTCAAGCACAGGACCTTGTTCGATATGCAGTTCCAAATAAGCGGACGCTTCCTTGATGCGGTTGGCGATGTCCCCTTCGTATCCGCTGGCCTTCAGCGCCTCCCCGAAGGTAACGCCTTCCGGGTCTTTGCTCTTCAGCATGACCTCTTTATCGAATTTGCCCGACAGCACGCCGGACGCCATCATCGAAGGCTCGAACCGAGCGCCTTCCTCATTCGTGAAGTTCATGACCGTTACCGGAATCCGCGGCTTAATGCCATGGTCCACAAGGGTTCGCACAACCTCAAGACCGGTGATTACGCCCAGAACACCGTCGAAACGCCCGCCTTTCACTACGCTATCCAGGTGGGAACCCATTACAATCGGGGGCTTATCCTCAGTGCCTTCCAGCGTCGCGTACATACAGCCCATATCGTCCACTCTGACGGTCATTCCCAGCTCTTCACAGCAGGAACGGAAGTAATCCCGCACCTTGATGTCCTCTTCGCTTAAGCTCAGCCGGGTAACGCCGTTTGCAGGCGTACGTCCGAAATCGGCAAATGCCTCGATGGTATCCTTCAGCCGGGAACCGTTCACGAATATGTTTTGCGTCTGCATTCCAATCCCTCCGTCCATGATCTGGTCACTCCTAAACACTATGTTACGACCCGCATCCTCACTTTTCATTGTACAGAGTGTAATAAGATTGGTGCAGTAATGCCTGGTTTATGTTACATCCATGTATATATTTTCTGCCATTCAATTCGTATAACCGCCATACCTTCCATCAACCTTCCGCAAACCACTGATTCAACTGCCGGGTCTCCTCCGTCAAAATATCCAAATAGATCGAGAAGCGGTAATGGGTATCCTTTAGATTTTTCCCCGTAATTTCGGAAATCCGATTCAATCTGTACATTAAGGTATTCGTATGAATATGCAAAAAAGCGGCCGACTCCTTCAGATTACCGTTAAAGGTGAGGTAGGCGGCGACGGTCTTAACAAAATCGGTCTTGTGAACCCGGTCATGCTCCTTCAGCGGATTAAGCAGGGGACTTCTGCGGCCCCGGCTGCGCTTCTGCTCGATAATCGCCGGAATATGCGCCCAAAACCCCATATCCTCGTATAACAGCAGCTCACGGGCTTGAAAAGGCAGCAGCCGCTTGATTTCGACAATGGACACCGCCTCCGTATAGGCAACGGCCGCAGAGAGATACTCCCCGTAATACAGACTGCATCCCCCCGATATCCGGCAGCCTTCGCTCTTGTTCATCTGTTCGACGAGCAGCGTCATAAAAGAGGACAGCGTCTGCGTCCCTTCTATTGAAAAGAGAAACGAAAACAGAATAATGATCCGGTTATGCTCCGTGGTTAGGAAGACTAGCGAGACACCGGAGTAGCTTTCCGCAGTCTGGCGGAATTTGAGCAGAAAATGGTCGTCCACCGCCCGGTCGGGTTCAAATACGCCGATAAAATATCCAGGCGGCAGCATGATGTTATCCAGCTCCGCATCCCGCTTAATATCCTGCTCCGTGCCGTAATGCGAGGTCAGCAGCTTCCAGAAAAAATCTTCCTGCGCCCGCGTCTGCTTCGTCTTCCAGCCCCGCTGCTTCAGCAGGTAGCGCGCGGCGATTTGCGCCGCTTTTTCCACGACGCTTTCCGCATATCCCTCCGCCAGATTGCCCGCATCCACGACCCAAATATAGCCGAGAACCTCCTTCTGGTGCTTGATGCACATCGCCAGGCGGGGGCCCAGCCCCACCTCCATTACACCCGATATCCGGATGGGATGCGGTGTATTCTCCAGCTGGCGCATGATGCCCTTTTTCCGCAAACCGATAATGACGGAGTCGGGCACACGCTTGCCGATGATCGTCGAGATCCGGGCAGGATCGCTTTCAAATTGATGGGAACTGTAGCCGATAACGTGATGCTTGTCATCTTCAATCGTCACTTGGGATTGCAGCGATTCGCTGATCGTATCCGCCAGGGACTCCATACTGTCAAAAAAACGGTCAAAACTAGGTCCGGTTTCTGCCATTTTTTCCACTCCAACCTTCCGAATAGCCGAGTCATTCATGCATACGAGATATTATGATTCTTAAGTTTTTTCATTATAGTATGCTTCATCTTTGCTGAAAACCTGCTATCAACAGATCCACTTCGACAAGCGCCGGGAAACTCAGGCCAAAAAAAGAACAGTCCCGTATTTAACGGGCACTGTTCCATAATTGGGAGTTGGAGTTCCTCTTCTTCATTGGGAATCTTATTCTCTATTTAGATCAGGGTGAATTCCTGTGACATCGCTTGGGCTACCGTGAAGTATTCCTCGCCGAGCGCTTCGGCCACAGCTTTGCAGGTGATTTTGCCATTCGCGATATTGACGCCGTTCAGCAGACCTTCATTCTCTTGAACAGCCTTCAGTGCGCCTTTGCCTGCGATTTGCAGCGCATAAGGAACGGTAACGTTCGTCAGGGCAATCGTTGATGTCTTGGCGACAGCGCCAGGCATGTTGGCTACAGAATAGTGCAGTACGCCGTGTTTTTCGAATACCGGATTGTCATGTGTCGTCACTTTGTCGATCGTCTCCACGATACCGCCTTGGTCGATGGCTACGTCAACGATTACAGAGCCCGGTTTCATCGTCTTCACCATTTCTTCCGTGACGAGCTTCGGAGCTTTCGCGCCCGGGATGAGCACCGCACCCACCAGCACGTCCGCTTCGGCAACCGCTTTGGCGATGTTGTACGGGTTCGAGATCAGCGTGTTGATTTGTGCACCGAAAATATCGTCCAGCTGGCGCAGTCTGTCGGCGCTCAGGTCGACAATCGTAACGTCCGCTCCAAGTCCGATGGCCATCTTGGCCGCATTCGTGCCGACAACGCCGCCGCCGATGATGCTGACCTTACCTCTGCTTACGCCGGGAACGCCAGCCAGCAGAATGCCTTGACCGCCATAGTTTCTTTGCAGGAATTGAGCGCCCAATTGAACGGACATCCGGCCAGCCACTTCGCTCATCGGCGTCAGCAGCGGCAGTGAACGGCCTTCGGTAACCGTCTCATAGCCGATGGCGAACACGCCTTTTTCTTGCAGCGCCTTTGCCAGAGCGGGCTCCGGAGCCAGATGCAGGTAGGTGAACAGTACAAGACCGGGACGGAAATAGCCGTATTCGCTCTCCAGCGGTTCTTTAACCTTCATTACCATTTCGGCGCTGCTCCACACCTCGGCGGCTCCTTCGATCAATTGCGCTCCGGCTTTCGCATATTCTTCATCCAGGAATCCGCTGCCCAGGCCCGCACCCTTCTCGACCAATACCGCGTGACCTTCCTTAACAAAGCTGACCACTCCGGCAGGGGTAATAGCTACCCGATTTTCATTATTTTTGATTTCCTTTGGAATTCCGATGATCATTCTTAACATCTCCTGTCTGGTGAATGTTTTCTATGTAAAGAATGATAACATACATTGCAGGCTTGCCATTTGGTGAAAATTCAAAAGTTTATCTATCATGATTGTGTTTTATCACAATACGGCTGCCAGTTTTTCATCCAGTATGGCAAACGCCCGGTGAAGTTCCTCCTTAGGAATAAGGGCATAGCGTTCGCCGACACTAATCTCGAAATAGCAGGAAGTTTCGCCAGTTTCCCTTAAATAATGCGTTAATCCGACACCTGTTTCCTCATATAACTCAATCAGCAAAGACTCCAACCGTTCTTTAGGCAGCGCCGCATGAACATGGAACATATTCGAGACAGGTTCTGCCGGAAGAGTGGAAATTTGTTGGCATTTGTTAAACAGAGCAGCCAGTTCCACCGCCTCCTCATAGTACCGCCCCATGTTAGGTAATCTCTCTTCAAAATAATAGTCGGCGGAGAGAATGTACGGGTACAGGCTGATCAAATCCCCGCCATGGCGTCTTTTCCATACCTTGGACTCTTCAGCGAGTCCGGTATCGCCCGCGAGAATCGCTCCGGCAATTCCTCCAATACCTTTATAAAAAGAGATATATACGCTGTCAAATAACGCGCAGACTTCAGCCGCAGATTTCTGATAGTAGGGCAGAACCTCGAACAGTCTTGCTCCGTCCAGGTGAAGAGCAATTCC
>NZ_ASSD01000381.1 GCF_000520715.1 Paenibacillus zanthoxyli JH29 | reverse complement strand
CAGTAGCGGCACCCGGAGAGGATGCGGCGCCCGGTGAAGCCTCCGGCGAAGCGGAATTTTTTAAGGCAGCGGCGGAATCTCCCGCTACCTTCCTATCCTCATTCACCTGGGAATGATCTTGTTCTTCAGCAGATACCGAGGTGTTCTGAACCGACGAAAACGAAGACGCCGACGTCTCTTGCCCATCCTTGCCGCATGCGGACAGCAATAAGGCAAGGCACACAGCCGCGGCGGTCAGAAACTTTTGTCTTGTCTTCATAAGCAGCCTACCTCCTAAGATTTAAACAAAGCGAGCGGGTGAAGCCGGTACATCCGGAAGGCGGGAATCAGCGAGGCGAGCAGTCCGATCGCAATCGTTCCCGTAGCAATCCAGGCGTGATCGGCGTTCCACAAATAAGGGTCTATTCGGACTCCCGCTTTGGCAAAAAGTACTTCTCTAAAGAGCAATGCGGCCAAATGTCCCGCAAGAAAGCCTGAGGCCAGTCCCGTCAGCGTCAGGATCATGCCTTCACTAATAAGCGTCATCCATACATAGCTCTTCGGCTTGCCCAGCAGCCGCAGCAGACCGGCATCTTTGGTACGCTCTCCGGCGGCGGCGATCAAGGACAGCAGAATCGTAATCGCGGCAAGAAGCACGCACAGTCCGGCCAATATTTCGACAAGACGCGAACCTTGGTCGATTGCGTTCACCACATCGGACACGGCCTTGCTTGTATAGGCTGCCTGAACCCCGCCATTGCCATCAAGCGTTTGCTTCAGATTATGCGCGCCAAGCAGAGTTGACGGCTTGACCAGAACGGCCGTAATCTCCCGGTCTTCCCCTTGAAGCTCATGAACCGCCCAAGCATAGTCAACGGTAGTGAACACCGCCCGGTCATCCGGCGTGTTCAGCGTAGGCAAGATACCGGTCACCGTATATAAAAAGCCTTCATGGGAATGTTCTTCCGCTTCTCCCTCTTCTTCACCGGCGTGGCTCTCGGCCTCCTCTTCGGCGGAATGATGTTCTCCTTCCTCCACCAGCCCATGAGCTCCGGTGAACGTATCGCCTACATGCAGACCGAGCGTTTGGGCAACATGCGATCCGACAACCGCTTCGCCCGTCTTGGCATACAGCGCGCCGGCCTTCAGCGAACGGTCACCGTACCGTGTCAGAAAATACTCCGGATCGATGCCGACTACCGGAAATCCGTTGTAGTTATCTCCGGTCGTCATAGCATACGCCTTGTCCACACCCGAATCGCTTCGCGCCTGGTCTAGTACGCTTGCCGGAATGTTCCCGGTAGGTGCGCCGATATGATAGAACGTATTCAGTACTAACTGTGTTTCGCTGCCCTGTGCGCCAATGACGAGATCGAACGGACCGTACCCTTTTTCCGCCCCCTGCTCGACGCTGTCCCGGAAAAGCGAAAACAGGACGATAAAAGCGACGGTCGCCCCGATCGCGCAGACAGTAAGAAAAGAGAGAAAAAGCCGATGGCGGATATTGCGCAGCGACAATGAAAAAAGATTCATCCGTTGCTTACCTCCTGTGCGCCGCCCCTTCCGGCTTGATGCTCCGAATGCTTCCGAACACGGTTCAGCTCCCGTATATCCAGACATTTCGGAAAGCGCTCCGCCATGTTCAGGTCATGCGTTACGACAATCAGAGTCTGCTGCCCGGAAGAGCTCAGATCGAGCAAAAGCCGCGAAATTTCATCAGCGGTCTCCCAGTCCAGACTGCCGGTGGGCTCATCCGCAAGGACGAGCGGGGGATTGTTCACAAGCGCGCGGACAATCGCCACCCGCTGCTGCTGACCCCGGGATAGCTGGGAAGGCATATGCTTCGCCCGGTCCGGCAGGCCTACCCTCTCCAGCCACTCGGAGATGAGCGTCTTCCTCCGCTTCGCTGGCATGCTGGCATTAATTGCGATTTCGATATTTTGACTGGCGGTAAGAGATGGAATCAGATGGAAATCCTGCAGCACATAACCGATGCTCATGGCCCGAAGTCGATCCCGCTGGGCCTCCGTCATGGTGTGCAGCGGCTTCCCCTTCAGGCGAATCTCACCCTTGTCAGGCACCGCAATTCCGCTGATTAAATGGAGCAACGTGCTTTTACCGGACCCGCTGGGTCCGGTAATCGCCACCTTTTCACCTTTTTCCACCTGCCAAGCGGGAATATCCAGGATCGGCAGACTGCGTCCGTCGATCCGGAAGCTTTTGCTCAGGCCGGAAATTTGCAGCATGCTTACTCCCCCTTAACGCAGGACAATCCGTTCGGAGAGCGAATCCCATTTCAGATTTTTGCCGGTTAACTGGCTGAAAGCGGACAGCGGAAGGTATACGGTTCCGTTATCGTTATCTACCGTGAAAGCTGCTGCCTTGCCGTTCAGCGTAGCTGTCAAAGCCGACATGTTGATATTCAGCGTATTTTTGCCAAAAGCGGCCTTCGAGACGGATGATCCGCTGCTGTAGCTTCCTCCAAGGGCTTTGATCAGCGAGGCGACAGGATACAGCACTTCATTCTCGCGGTTGATTTTAAATTTCGGATAAACATATTTCGATTGAAGCTCGGTGGTTCTCTTATCCAGATTGACCCCTACAATGGCAGCCGAAGCTCTGGCGATCTGGGTATTATCTATTTGGCCTTTCACTTTACCTGCGATTGGACCATATGCCCATATCCCGACATCAACGGCGGAATGCCCGTGTCCGGACCAGCCGACCAGCAGTCTTTTGGAAATAACGGCATTGTAGGCGCCCTCTTGCTTGTAGGAGGAACCGTCGCCTGCCAAAATCGCTTGCACCTCTTCGTCGGTCAAATCGTTAATTCCGGTATTCTCCGCTACAATACTGCGAATTTCCTCAGGAGTCTTGGCCTCGGCAAGCTTGCTGGCAATGGATTCCGAAGAATGCTTCTGCTTATCCCACAGGTCGATATTCAGCTCATAGATATTGTCGCGCGACAGGGACAAACCGCCCGTTTCATGGTCCGCAGTCACGACTACGGATGTATTGCCGTCTTTCTTGGCGAACTCGATCGCGGTCTTAAAGGCGGCATCGAAATCAAGCGTCTCCTGCACCAGCGTCGGAAAATCATTGGCATGTCCGGCATGGTCGATCCGGCCGCCTTCGATCATCATGACAAAACCGTCCTTATCCTTGGACAAAATCTTCAACGCGGACGACGTCATTGCCGCCAGGCTTGGAATTTCGGCTGTACGGTCCGGGGTATAGGCGACATGGGAGCTGCCGAACAGACCCAGCGCTTTAGTCGTGGAAGCCGGAAGAGCCTTCAGTGCGCTCGTGTTCTCGACAATGGTGTACCCTTTAGCTTTGAAGTCGGGCAGAATATTTTTATCCGTCCGCTTGCCTTTCTCATCCTTCGTCACAAAAAATTGCTTGCCCCCGCCGAACAGCACATCCACGCCGCTATCCAGATACTGGGAGGCAATGGCCGATTCGTTATCGCGGTTGCGGACATGCGACGCATATACGGCAGGCGTTGCATGGGTAATCCGCGCGGTGGTTACGAGACCCGTTGCTTTGCCGCTGCTAACCGCCGCTTCAATAACGGAGGCGAAAGGCTTGGACGCATCTTCATTGGATACGCTGATGCCCGCATTGTATGTCTTATGGCCTGTGGCAAAAGCCGTTCCCGCGGAAGCGGAGTCCGTTACGACACCCGACACCACTTTGCCGCCGTCTTCGCCGCGATCCGCATAGGTTGTGGCCTGTCCCACATAATATGGGTCGAGATTAAGATGCTTGATTCCTTTTTTGTACTGCTCGTAGTATCGCGTCGCCGAGATTTGCGCGGGTCCCATGCCGTCGCCAATCAGGACGATGAGATTTTTCGATGGGGCTTTTGCAGCCTTTTGTGTCTTGGAAGCACTTTGCGCAGCGTAAGCGAAACTTCCTGCGGAAAGGATCAGGCAGGCCAAGCCGCCGATTGCCACTTTTTTCAGACCTTTGTTCATTTTTTATCTATACCCTCCCAGTAGTGAGTAATCAACTATAGTGTAGGGGGAGAGTATTTGCTCCATGTAAAAGTATAGGCCGACTTGGATTAATTTTTATGAAACATTAAAGATTTAAAGGCTAATGGATTTAAGAGGGAATAATAGCAAGGAGAGTAAAACAGAGGAGAATTTAAAAAAGCTGCTTGAGAGCAGCCCTGACATTGTTGTAACGCTATTCTACGAGTGCAGGAAAGGTTAAATTCAACCTAAAGAATTCAATTCAGAATGCAAGGTCAGGACGGCGCTCCGCCCTCCAGCAGCCGGATCAATTCTTGCTCATCCTCGATGACCGGGATACCGAGCTGCTGCGCTTTGGCCAGCTTGCTGCCGGCTTTCTCTCCGGCAATGACGAGATCGGTCTTCTTCGAGACGCTGCCGGTGACTTTCGCGCCAAGCGCTTCCAGCCTCTCCGCCGCTTCCTCGCGGGTCAGCTGCTGCAGCGATCCGGTAAGCACCACCGTCTTGCCGCTGAAGAAGGAATCGCTTGCGACCGGAGCCGGCGCTTCCGGCGCCTTGGCCTGAACGCCCAAATCAAGCAGGCGGCGGATGCCGTTAACGACGAACGGATCGGCAAAAAAAGAAACGATGCTCTCTGCCACAATGCCGCCGATATCGGGCAGCGCCGAGAGTTCCTCCGCACTCGCCGTCATAACGGCGTTCAGATCGCGGAAATGGTCGGCCAGCATCTTGGTCGTCGCCTTGCCGGTATTCGGGATGCCCAGCGCATACAGGAAGGAAGCGAGGTCCCGTCCCTTGCTCTCTTCGAGCGCCTGAAGAAGATTGCTTGCCTTCTTCTCGCCGAACCGTTCCAAATTCACCAATTGCTCCAGCGTCAGCTCATAGAGGTCGGCGGGCTCGCGGACGTTAAGCTCCTCGTACAGCTGCCCCGCCGTCTTTTCGCTGAAGGTCTCGATATCCATCGCGTCCCTGGAGGAATAATGGGTGATCCGCGCAACGATCTGCGGCTTGCAGTTCAGCTTATTATTGCAGAACAGATGCGCTCCCCGCATTTCCAGTTGTGAACCGCAGGACGGGCATTGCTCGGGATAAATGATCTCCCCGCCGTCTTGCACTTCAGTCACTTTCCCCAGAATTTCCGGTATGACGTCGTTGGAACGGCGGATGAAGACACGCGTTCCAAGCGCATGCTTCAGATTCTTCCGCTCAATGTCGCCGATATTGTTAAGCGTGCAGTTCTGCACGGTAACGCCGGCCAGTTCTACCGGCTCGACCCGCGCCAGCGGCGTCACTTTGCCGGTCCGGCCCACATTCCAGATGACCGATTCCAGTATGGTGGTCGTCTCCTCCGCCTCGAACTTGTAGGCAACCGCCCAGCGGGGGAACTTGTCCGTATAACCGAGCACTTCGCGAATACGGAAATCAGTAATTTTGATGACGACTCCGTCGATCAGGTAATCCAGCTTCGAGCGGCCCTCCTCAATTTCAGCCAACTGCTCCGACACTTCGTCGAAGTTGTCAAAGTAAGTCAGGTAAGGATTGACCTTGAAACGGTTGTCGCGCAAGAACTGCATCATTTCCTGATGGTCATGGAACTCGACGCCTTCCGAATAGCCAACATTGTAGAAAAAAGCATTCAATCTCCGCTCCGCTGTCAGCTTCGGGTTCAGGTTGCGCAGCGCTCCAGCCGCCCCGTTGCGCGCATTCTTGAGCGGCTCCGCCGCCGTCTTGTTGTATTCGGCGAGCACCGACAAGTTCATGATGCCCTCGCCCTGCACCTCAATGACGCCCTCCTTGAAGGGAATCTTCAGCGGAACGGATTTGATCGTCTTCACCTGCGCCAGAATGCCTTCGCCTGTAACGCCGTTGCCTCGTGTGGATGCCTGAACCAGCCTCCCATTACGGTAAGTCAGGTTCAGCGTCAGACCGTCAAATTTCAGCTCTACGGCATAGCGTGGCTCCGGAAGGGGCTGCTCGGGATTCTTGCTGTTATAGTCGTTCACCAGCCTAAGCACTCGGGCATTCCAGTTGCGGAGCTGTTCAATGTTCTGCGCTTTGTCAAGGCTCCAGAGGGGAGCTAAGTGCCGGTGCGGGACAAAGCCCTTCAGCAGCTCGCCGCCGACGCGCTGGGTCGGCGAATCGGGCAGGACGATCCCGCTCTCCGCTTCCAGGGCGACGAGCTTGTCGTACAGGGCGTCGTACTCCTTGTCGCTGATGAGCGGCGCATCGAGCGTATAGTAATGATAGTTATATTTATTCAGCTCCGCCACAAGCTCTTTCATCGTATGCATTGCGTCCATGCTTGAGAGATCCCTCCGCCATACCAGATAGTTTCCTTATTCTTCAGCCTGATCAAAATACCGCTTCTTTAATCGCCGGGCGGCGGCTCGCATGCTCTATAACGGAGCCGCACTCATCCACAGCCGAACGCTCA
>NZ_ASSD01000380.1 GCF_000520715.1 Paenibacillus zanthoxyli JH29 | reverse complement strand
TCCCCGCCTCGGGAGCCGAAGAAATTGTGCGGGATTACGGCGGTTATCTGCACGCGGAGTTTGCGAATGGGTTCAGTGGAGAACCGGGCGAGGCCCTGCCGGTGCTAAGTGGCATTCCGGTACCGCGCCGAGATCGCCCAAGGCCGGCGGAAGTCTTGAAATCGCTGGGTATTGGCGAGGAAATGTTCAAAATCCTGCTCCAGGCAGTCATGCAATCGGTATCCGGCAAAAAGAAGATCTACATATCGCTGAACGCGCCCGTAAAGGAGCTGTCCGCACGGGCAGCCGATTTGACCGAAGTGCTGCTGTGCTGTCTTCCTTTTGAATTCCGGCGCAGACTCGGCGTCATCACGTATGCGAAGGAGCCGCAAAGCCGCAAATACATCCACCTGACGTTCGTGGAGACAGGCTCGCTGCGCCCCGGAGACCGGGCGACGGAGAAGGATTTTATCTTCGATCTCGCCGCCGGACGGACGCTGAATGCGGATTTTGCCTCCGCTCCGCAGCCATTTCTTGAGCTTGCCTTGGAGCTGCTGCGCGAACCCAAGGCCGCAGAAGATTTTGCCGTGTTTGCGGATCTCATGCTGGGAGGAGAGAGCGCGGAGCGGAAGCTGTCGCTCGGGGCGTATAACGAGCTGGCTGTTTTTTACCGGATTGAGCAGGGAAATGAAGCTTTATATACGGAGAACAAAAGCGCTGTGCTCAACGGGCTGCTGGGCTATCTGGGTGGAGAAGGGGCGATGGAATCAAAAATCCGGCTGAATGATCTGTTCCTGGAGCGCTTTGACCGCGAGTTCGATGCCGTACGGCAGAAAAACATTCCGGAGAAGGCAGTGATGGAGAGCTTCCGGGATTACTTTTCGCTGAAAGGACATAACTACCGGACGCGCATTGTCGATTATTTCATCAACGGGATGCTGAACGCGCAAAATGCGGGCCGCGAGGATGCGCTGTCGGCAGCATACAGCGTGATTGAAAGCAGCGGGGAGCTGGCCGCCGCCTTTTTCGGCAAACTGTTGACCACGCCGGTCTTCGCCCGGCTGCTGTTCCAGCCTTATGTGGAACTCAGGCTTGCCTCCGCCGCGAGAGCCGCTGACCTGCTGGAATTTGTCGTGCATTGGGACAGGTTCATGCCGGAAGCGCTGAGACAGCCTGCCGTCGTTGACAGCCTCAGGGACTATCTGCCCGAGAAACTGGAGCGGGAGCGCGATCCTGTGGCAGCTGTGGCGGCGATCCATGATTACATCGAACAGGCGGAGAAAGACCGCCGCCGGAGAGCCGGAATCCGCCCGGAAGCTTTGGCGCTTCAGAAGGAGCTGGCCGCTGCGGCGGACCGGTATTTGCTGGACCGCCTTTCGCTTGACGACATTACCGAGGAGCAGCTGCTGGAGCTGTCGTTCGTCCGTTTTTCGCTCGATATGGGCGAGTGGGACCCGCCGCTTGATCTGCAGAGCAGGCGGAAGGCGAACGTGCTCCGTGCGGCGTACCGCTGGTTCGGTGAAGAGAATCCGGACGAGCATATTTTTGACGGATTGTCCCCGCAAGAGATGGACGATGTGCAGCTGCTCGGACGGCGCTGGCTGAAGGAAGGCCGGGGTGCAGAGCCGTTCGCCCGCCTGCCGCTTGCCTTTTACCACAGCCGTCCCCGAGAGGGG
>NZ_ASSD01000379.1 GCF_000520715.1 Paenibacillus zanthoxyli JH29 | reverse complement strand
TAGCGCCTGCCGAATCTTTGCCGCCCGAAACATCGAAGGAAGCCAGGAACTCGGCGTTCGTCTTGCTGTCGCGCAGCTTTTTAATAAAGCTCTCCACAAAGTCGTAGGAGTCGTTCATACTTTTGCGGATCGCCCAAATGGTATCCAGCTCTTCCTTGCTCAGCAGCACTTCTTCGCGGCGCGTACCGGAACGGCGGATATCGATAGCCGGAAAAATGCGGCGCTCCGCAAGCTTCCGGTCGAGATGAAGCTCCATATTGCCCGTACCCTTGAACTCTTCATAAATAATGTCATCCATCCGTGAGCCGGTATCAATCAGCGCCGTCGCGAGAATGGTCAGACTTCCGCCTTCCTCGACATTCCGCGCCGAACCGAAGAACCGCTTAGGCCGGTGAAATGCCGCCGGATCGATCCCGCCGCTAAGCGTCCGGCCCGAAGGAGGCACAACGAGATTGTAGGCGCGCGCAAGGCGGGTAATACTGTCTAGCAGAATAACGACGTCCTTTTTGTGCTCGACAAGACGAAGCGCCCGCTGAAGCACCAGTTCCGCCACCTTGATATGATTTTCAGGAAGCTCGTCGAACGTCGAGGCGACCACTTCGCCTTTGACGGAACGCTGCATATCGGTTACTTCCTCGGGGCGTTCGTCAATCAGCAGCACAAACAGTTCGATCTCAGGGTTGTTCGTGGAGATGCTGTTGGCAATCTCTTTGAGCAGGAGCGTCTTGCCGGCTTTGGGAGGAGCGACGATCAATCCGCGCTGTCCTAGGCCGACAGGTGCGAGCAAATCCATGATGCGGGTGGACAATTGGGTAGGCGAGGCTTCAAGCGAAAGCTTATCCTGGGGATATAGCGGCGTAAGCGCCGGAAAATGAAGCCGTTCGGCCGCGCTGGCCGGATTTTCGCCATTGACGGCATTGACCTGCAACAGTCCGAAATAACGTTCATTCTCTTTGGGGGTCCGGCATTTGCCGGATACCAAATCTCCGGTGCGGAGATCGAATTTGCGGATTTGCGAAGCCGAAATATAAATATCCTCAGCGCTTGGCAAATAGTTGATCGGTCTAAGAAAACCGTAGCCCTCGGGCAATATTTCCAGAACGCCTTCCATAAACATCAGACCGCTCTGCTCCGCCTGTGCGCGCAGAATAGCAAAGATCAGTTCCCTCTTCTTCATCTGCCCATAATAGGGAATCTGATATTTCTTTGCCAACTTGTATAAGTCGGTCAGCTTCATTTCTTCCAAGTCGGAAATTTGAAGATCCATATAATAACCACCTATTCAATTTAGATAAGTTCGAAAAAAGTGTATCACTCAAAAATAGTGACAAAGCAATCCTGGCATTTCAGAAAAAATAGGTGACAGAATGCAAGAGGGTGGGTGAGCGGCAACAGGACGCGATGAACGCCGGTGGATAACCGCAGGGACATTATGCTGGCAACTAGCATATGTCTGAATTCAGAAGCGAGGAATTTGTTGCACAACATCATATGATAGCTGATTTGGCTACAATATTTGATTTCGCTTAACTAGTTGCAGTTGTATGACAAAAATCCTCATTAGGATAGCATTACCCAAAACGGAAGAAGATATGCAGGTTGTCAAAAATTTTATGAAAATCGGGGGATTCCTTAACGGATCGGCACGGCGGCCGCCAGCAACCATGATTGGTTATTGGCGGAACACCATGCGCTCCGCTTCAGGTATAAAAGCTCTCGAGGATTACTCTTTCTCCCGCCACACCTCAGCACCCAGTTCACGAAGGTTGGGTACGAGATTATCATAGCCGCGGTCGATATACTCGACGCCGGTCACTTCCGTAATGCCGTCTTCTACGGTCAATCCGGCGATAACCAGCGCAGCACCGGCCCTAAGATCCGCCGCTTTAACTTTGGCCGCATTCAGCCTGCTGCCTTCAATGATGGCAGATCTTCCTTCAACGCGTATCTTCGCCCCCATTCGCAGCAGCTCCGGGACATGCTTGAAGCGGTTGCTGTAGACGAAGTCGCTAAGCACGCTAACACCTTTCGCCTGCGTCAGCATACTGGTCATCGGCGATTGCAAATCGGTAGCAAACCCGGGGTAGACAAGCGCCTTAACATCAGCCGGCTCGTAAGCCATCTTGCCAATTACCCGGATGCTCTCATCCAGTTCCTCCACTTCAACACCCATTTCCAGCAGCTTGGCCGTCAGCGCTTCCAGATGCTTGGGAATAACGTTGTCTATCAGCACATCGCCGCGCGTCGCTGCCGCCGCGATCATGTAGGTTCCTGCCTGAATCCGGTCAGGAATAATGGAGTGACGGCAGCCGTGCATCTCGGTTACGCCTTCGATCCGGATGGTTTCGGTTCCGGCGCCCTTAATGACAGCGCCCATGGAATTAAGTAAAGTCGCTACATCTATAATCTCAGGCTCTTTAGCCGCATTTTCGATAATGGTAGAGCCTTTGGCCCGGGAAGCCGCCAGCATAATATTAATAGTCGCGCCAACGCTGGATACATCCAGATATATCTTTGCGCCGCGCAGCTCTTTAGCATATAAATGAATGGCGCCATGTTCGTTGGTTACGCTCGCGCCGAGCGCCTCGAATCCTTTGATATGCTGGTCGATAGGTCTTGGCTCGAAATTGCAGCCTCCGGGAAGTCCGATGGTCGCTTCTTTGAAGCGTCCAAGGAGCGCACCCATCATGTAATAAGACGCCCGAAGCTTCTTGACAGGCCCGTTAGGCATAGGAATGGAAACAACCTGTGAAGGATCAATTCGCATCTGACTGCCCGACCATGATACTTCAGCGCCAAGCTCTTGCAAGATTTCAGAATAGACGGCCACATCGCTAAGGGAGGGCAAATTATCCAGAATAACTTCCGATTCAGCCAAAATCGCCGCAGGAATGAGCGCAATCGCGCTGTTCTTTGCACCGCTGATTGTCACCATGCCTTGCAGCGGACGCCCACCGCCAATCATTAATTTTTCCATCGAATATCTGGTTCCCCCTAGATGTATTGCAGTTGCTGTTGGCAATACGAACTGCGGCATGTTGAATAATGACAGGAGGGCGCGGCGGAGCCGCCTGCATCACGGCCCCGCTGCCCGCCATACCGGATTAAACCGTAAGGGTATAAGGCATTAATTATCTGTATTTAAACGGAAAGACACCGGCTAAGCGGTGTACTCTCCACATGACGCTATTCAGTTCATTATAACCCAATCAAGCGAACTTGCCTAATATAAACGATTTACGCTTTATTGTTGGAACCGAATTCGCGGATTTTGCCGATAACGGTTTGTTTGATGGCTTCGCGGCCTGGTGCGATAAATGTACGAGGGTCATAGGCATCCGGTTTAGCAGCCAGCACTTCACGGACAACCTTGGCGAATGCGATTTGGTTCTCGGTGTTCACGTTGATCTTGGAAGTTCCCAGGGAGATTGATTTGTCAATGTCATGTTTCGGGATGCCTGTACCGCCATGGAGAACAAGCGGAATCTTAACCGCGTCACGAACTTCTTCCATTTCCTTGAATCCAAGGTTAGGTTCGCCGTGGTAAGGGCCGTGTACGGAACCAAGAGCCGGAGCCAGGGCATCCACGCCGGTTTCTTTTACGATAGCTACGCACTCTTCCAGTTTGGCATACATAATGCCGCCTACAACGTCGTCTTCCTGTCCGCCGACCGTACCGACTTCGGCTTCTACGGAAGCGCCTTTGGAATGAGCGTAATCAACGACTTTCTTGGTCATTTCAATATTTTCTTCAATCGGATGGTGGGAGCCGTCGATCATAACGGAAGTAAATCCGGCGTCGATGGCTTCTTTACACTTGTCAAAGCTCGAACCATGGTCAAGGTGAATAGTTACCGGAACGGTAATTTTCATATCTTGAATCAGACCCTCTACCATTTTAACAATGGTGTTGAATCCGCCCATATGACGAGCTGCGCCTTCGGATACACCCAGGATAACCGGGGATTTCTCTTCTTCAGCGGCACCCAGAATCGCTTGGGTCCATTCGAGGTTGTTGATGTTGTACTGACCAACCGCATATTTTCCTGCAAGAGCTTTGTTCAACATGTCTGTCATTGATACCAATGGCATAATTCATCCTCCTAAAGATAGTTTATCGCTATTTTAAATGAAGCCGACATCACATACAGGCCTATTATAGCACAACCTGTCTCAAATACTAAATAGGGTAGATAAAAAAATGTCCCGGCGGGACTAAATTCGTCCACGACTCCTTGATATTATGACTGCGTTTTCTTTTTATTCAATAGGCGCTCCCCCTAAAAAGGGACTCCGCTCACCGCAGAGTCCCCAATCTAGCTGCACTGGTCGATAGATCCGCTACGTAGATGCAGATTAACCGCCACCCGCATTTCATCAATATCGAAGGGCTTCGTGAAATGCATAAGCGCTCCCAGCTTCGTCGCTTCCTTGATCATGTCCAGTTCACCGTATGCGGTCATCATGATTACTTTAACCCCTGAATTGATCTCTTTGATATGTTTCAGAATTTCCAGTCCGTCCATTCCCGGGATTTTCATATCGAGAAGGACCAGGTCGGGGCAGTCGCTGCGTACAATGTCTAAAGCCGCTTTTCCGTTAGCTGCCTGTAAAGTCGTGTATCCTTCGCTATTAAAAACCTCCATAAGCAGGATTCGAATCCCATTTTGGTCATCGACAATTAATACTTTCTTTTTCTCCATTCGTAACCCTCCTTGAGTATAACGCAGATTCACCACACCGCTCCCGTCGGTCCTTCTCATAAATCCGTTACGATGAACTATAATTCGTGCTTGACCGCCAAAATCCTGCTAACTGGTAAAAATGCGTAATTGCGCTTCCTAAAAAAGTACAAATGAGGGTTGCCGAGCCCAAGCCAAAAATACCTGCAAAACGTATCTCGGACATCCGAAGCATGACTTAAAGTACACTCTGGTCCTTGTGGAGGGACTCCCGAATACTCCGTAAACGTAAAAAAGCCTCCCGAAAGGGAAGCTCTTTTATGTTCCGGAGGTCCGGATAAGAAAAATTAGACGGCTTCTTATAATTGCTCCGCATGGGTGAGCGAGGCTTTGACAAATTCACGGAACAGCGGCTGCGGACGGTTCGGACGGGAGGTGAACTCCGGATGGAACTGTACTGCCAGGAACCACGGATGCCCCGGGAGTTCCACGATTTCGACCAGACGCCCATCCGGGGAAGTCCCGGAAATCAGCAGGCCGGCTTTTTCGATTTGATCGCGGTAAGAATTGTTGAACTCGTACCGGTGACGGTGACGTTCATATACCAGTTCTTCCCCATAACAGGACATAGCCAGGGAGTTCGGCTGAAGCTTGCAGGGATAAAGGCCCAGGCGCATGGTACCCCCGAGATCCTCGATATCCTTCTGCTCCGGCAGCAGGTCGATGACCGGATGCGGTGTTGCTGAATCAATCTCCGAGCTGTTGGCTCCCGTGAGTCCCAGGATGGAACGGCCATATTCAATGACGGATACCTGCATTCCCAGACAGATGCCGAAGAACGGAACACCCTGCTCGCGGGCATAGCGAATCGCAGAAATTTTGCCTTCGATGCCCCGGTCGCCGAAGCCGCCCGGAACGAGGATTCCGCCAACGCCACGCAGCATATCGGCCACATTCTCGTCCGTCAATTCCTCAGCGTTCACCCAGCGGATGCTGACTTCGGAGTTGGCGTCAAATCCCGCATGGGAGAGGGACTCCACTACGCTGAGGTAAGCGTCATGCAGCGCCACGTATTTGCCGACAATCGCGATCTCCACATTGCGCTCCAGCTTGTTGATACGCGCAAGCATGGCTTCCCATTCGCGCATATCCGGCGCCGGTGTAGTCAGCTTCAGATGGTTGACGACAATCTCGTCAAGTCCTTCGTCGCGGAGATTAAGCGGAACCTCATACAGTGTCGAAGCGTCCCGGCATTCCACAACCGCATTTGCGTCGATGTCGCAGAACAGCGCAATCTTGGCCTTCATGTCCGCAGAAAGCTCATATTCCGTACGGCAGACAATCACATTCGGCTGAATCCCGATGCTGCGCAGCTCCTTGACGCTGTGCTGGGTCGGTTTCGTCTTCACTTCGCCAGCAGCCTTAATATAAGGAATGAGGGTTACGTGGATATACATTACATTTTCACGGCCGATATCGCTCTTGATCTGACGGATAGCTTCCAGGAAGGGCAAGCTTTCAATGTCGCCGACGGTGCCGCCGATCTCCGTAATGACGACGTCCGAACCGGTCTCACGGCCGGCGCGGAATACGCGCTCCTTGATTTCGTTCGTAATGTGGGGGATGACCTGAACGGTACCGCCCAAGTACTCGCCGCGTCTTTCTTTGCTGATCACCGAGGAGTAGACTTTACCTGTCGTCACATTGCTGTTCTTGGACAGGTTGATGTCGATGAACCGCTCATAGTGTCCAAGGTCGAGGTCGGTCTCCGCACCGTCACCCGTAACGAATACCTCGCCATGCTGATACGGACTCATCGTTCCCGGGTCCACATTAATGTACGGATCGAATTTTTGAATCGTCACCTTGAGACCCCTGTTTTTGAGCAGCCTGCCCAAAGAAGCGGCCGTAATTCCCTTGCCCAGGGAGGACACCACGCCACCCGTTACAAAAATATACTTTGTCACTGCATAACCCTCCTAAATAAAATCCGTGTGATTCAGGCGACGTATGATGTTATCGTAACCCGTTTTCAGATCGTCAAAACGAAGAAATTCAAAAGCCGCTAAAGTCCCGCCTAAAAAACTCCCGCCATCATTCGAATAGCTGAAAAAACGGCGTTGTTCCGGCATCAAAATGCCATCTAAAAAAACAAAAAAGTGACACCCGTAGAGCCGGGGCACTTTTTATTTTTGAAATATAGAATTACCTTTCACCATAAGCCCATCAAATAGTTTACTCTGTCGGCTTTATTGATGTCAAGGAAGAATTATTGAGATGGAAGTTCCTTAATATTTGTCGTCATCTTCCTCATCCACGCTGTCTTCGTCGGTCTCTTCCTCGGAGTCCTCCTCGTCCAAATCCTCGTCGTCCAGATCTTCATCATCCATAACGACCTCTTCATCGACTTCCTCGTCGCTGTCATCGTCGGAATACAAGTCGTCGCGGTCTTCGTCGATCACGTCGAATTCTTCTTCGTCGCCAGAGTAGGCATCTTCTTCCTCCGTAAAATCATCATCCTCCATATCGTCGTCGTCATCATTAATGATGCGCGGACGTTTGGAGTTGCCGATCGGATCGTCGGAGCGTTCCAGCGGATACCAGCGTTTCAGGCCCCACAGATTTGTTCCGACACAGGCAAAGCGCCCGTCAATGTTAATTTCGGTATATAACTGGGCGATTGTATCGTTGATTTCTTCATCGGACATTCCGCGCATCTTGGCCACCTCGGCCATCAGATCACGGTAATAGAACGGCGTATTGGCCGCCTTCAGAATTAGAAAAGCCAAGTCTACCATCGGCATTTCTTTGATTTTCTCAGGGTCGAGCTTCAAATTAAGTGGCGTACTCACTTCTCAGGGACACTTCCTCTCACGCATTGTTCACGCTATGGCTTCATTCGGGCGTTATATCATTAATATCCATTGACAAACCTAAGTAAAACCTATTTGGGAACAAAATGCAAGTCAATTCAAGCGCATACGGCGAACCCTGCTCCTTATAGAACGATATCGGCGTCTTTAAGAGATTTCTTGGGTATTTCCCGGCATCGCAAGAATGGCTTGTCCAACCGCACGGCGGGTATAGGCGGACATAAGAAGAAACGGCTGCGCCGCTCCTTATGAATCTTGCTGTTTTGAAAAAAGGCGGAGGAGGCTCCTCCGCACCTGACTGTATCCACGCCAAGTATGGCTCCGGCGGCGTTTGTTTCAAAGAGGGCTTTACCTCTTTCGATAGTTTATGTGTTCCGTACTCTTTTGACACGCTAGACGGCCTATTTCGGCAAAAAAGGGCAAGTTCCCATGCGGGCTCCTCCGCTCCTTCATAAAATATCGGAGCATGGCAACAGGAGGGGATAGCGAAAAATGGACTATTACGAATTTTGGCAAGCGGTGATAAAAGAAATAGCGGCCGCTCCCGCAAACGAAGAACGCCGCATCGTCACTTTTCACGATCCCCGTCAGTATGCCGGAGCGCTGTCGCAGTGGAAGTCTCTGAAGCCCCGGCGGCCCGGACTGCGTAAAGTCAAAGTTTCTCCGCTGATCCGGGCCTTTATTATGCCTGCCGCCAGCGCCGTGAAGCTGATGCATAAATACGCCGGAGCTCTCACTATTGAAGAAGATTTGCGCATACAAATCCATTCGTCTGCCGCATCCCCTACCTCGCGCAAGACTTCCCATTACCTGCCTTGGGGCGTAAAGGCGATCCGCGCTCCTCAAGCATGGTCAAAATCGACCGGCGTTCATATTAAAATCGGCGTCATCGATACCGGTGCAGACTTCCTTCATCCCGACCTTAAAGCTTCGCTCGCCTCCGGGGTGAATCTGCTGCACCGGGGCATTCTGCCGCTCGACGACAACGGGCACGGCACGCATATCGCCGGAACGCTCGCTGCGGCGGGCGGTACACGGGGCATGATGGGCGTGGCGCCCAGGTCCCTGATCTACCCCGTCAAGGCCTTCGACCATACGGGTTCGGCCTATGTATCCGACATTGTCCTCGGCATTGATTGGTGCGTCCAGAACCGGCTCGACCTCATTAATATGAGCTTCGGAATGAAGACCCGCAGCAAAGCGCTGCATGATGTTGTCGTCAAAGCATACCGCGCCGGCATCCCGATTATCGCCTCGTCAGGCAATGACGGCAAGCGGGGAGGGGATTACCCGGCCCGATACAGCGAAACCATCGCCGTCGGAGCTATCGATCACAAGCGCCGCGTCGCCTCTTTCAGCAACCGTGGCTCGTATATCGATGTATACGGGCCGGGAGAGAACGTGCCTTCCTGCTGGCCCAAGGAAGGCTACAGGGAAATGAGCGGCACCTCCATGGCGACCTCGCATGTGACGGGAGCCGCCGCCCTGCTGCTCGCTCTGCGCCCGGGTCTTACGCCCCGGCAGCTCAAGCTGCTGCTGCGCCGCACCTCATCTCCTCTGCGGCTGCGCAAGGGCCAGCGCCGGGCGGCGCTGGGCGGCGGCGCCGTGGACGCGATGCGCCTGCTGCGGGCACAGACGCGGGTCCGCCGGATAGCGGCGGGCGATGGCCCAGCCTCCACGGGATGAGACGCTTC
>NZ_ASSD01000378.1 GCF_000520715.1 Paenibacillus zanthoxyli JH29 | reverse complement strand
AAAAGACCGGCTGCTCCGGCACATAGGCGTAAGAACCGCCCCCCGAACCGCCGATCGCAACCTTAGCCTTCGCATGCTTCAGCAGCCCGAGCAGCGTCTTGATTGTCGTACTTTTTCCAGCTCCGTTCGGACCGATCAGCCCAAGCAGCTGACCGCGCCGGACCTCAAACGAAATATCGGCGATGCGGACATCCCCTTCCTCATACCCCGCCTCAGCTATGGAAACATCCAGTACAATATCGTCCCACTCCGGCATTTCCATTTCCATTTCCAGTTCCTGTTCCGGGAAATCCCTTACCGCTTCCCGCTCTTCCATCTACTCCATCTCCCAAAAACGTTATAGATAAGGTCTAATATCGGATTTTACATCTTCCACTCTATGAGTGCAGTCCCGCTCCAGACGCTAATACACATCTTACCATCTGCTCACGGCTTTTGCAGCGATTCTACAAAATTACACGGCAGCCGGTTCTTCCAGGCTTTCCGCTCCGGCCCCGCGATCCCTGCGTTCGATGAGTCCCCGCAGCGCCAGCATTGCCGCGCCAAGCAGCAGGGTAAGCAGGCCGGAGACGATAAAGGCGACTACCGGTCCTGAAGCCGTCACCAGCGCTCCGCCGGCCACCGGGCCCAGAATGACGGACGTACTGGTCAGACTGTTTACCGTTCCAAAGACCCGGCCGGTGTAGACTTCAGGCGTCCGTTTCTGCAGCATCGCCTGAAACGGAATGAAGACAAATCCGGCCCCGGCTCCCCCCAGAAGAAAAGCCGAAAACAAAATAATATAAATAACCGCCCCCGGCTTACCGTTAGCGGTCACCACAGCCGCACCGGCGAAGACCGCTCCCATCAATACCGCGCCAATACCCATGAATAGTAGCGGATGCCGCGAGCCGCCCATCCTTCCGGCCAGCAGCGCAGCGATCAGCGTGCCGATACCGCTTGACCCTACGCACCAGCCCAGCAGATCGCCGCTGACCCCGGGAATAATCCGGAACAGCGTCACGAGCTGCGAATCGGCGATATTCAGCACAAGCAGCACTAATACGAGCATGAGAATGCCGCTGAGCACGGCGGGCATTCCGGCAATCATCCGCAGACCCGCAGCCATTTCCCGGCGGAAAGACTGCCGATCTCCGGCGCGGCCTTCCGTCCGGACCGCAGACCCCGCTCTGCGTCCCCGCGGCAGAGCGACCAGAATCGCGGCCGAGGCCAGAAACGTTGCCGCGTCAATCAGATAACAGGCGGAGATGCCAAACAGCGCCACAAGCAGACCGCCGAGGGCGGGGCCGAGAATCTTCGTGATCTGCTCTATGGAAGAGCTTAAGCCAACTGCGGCATCCATTTGGGAGGCGGGAACCAGTTCCTTGAGCTTGCCGCTCTTGGCCGGGGAGAAGATCACATCCATCGTTCCCTTGAGCAGCAGCAGCACATAGACCTGGGTTAGCGATCCGGCGAATACGAGCGAGGCCACAATAACCGCACGGGCTATATCCGAGCCGATCATCAGCGCTTTGCGGTTCAGCCTGTCGGCTGCCACGCCGGCGAAAGGTCCGCCCAGCAGCATCGGAGCCGCCATACAGAGCGAGATAGCGGTAATCTCCCAGGGCGTCGCGTACCATTTCAAGCCGACCATCGTCAGCAGCGCGAGCACATGGAGCCAATCGCCCATATTGGATATGAGCTGCGCCGAGAGCAGCAGCGCCAGCGGGCGGCTCAGCGTCAGCTTGCTTTTTTGTACATTGTCAGAGTTCTGATTACTCATTGTCATACCACTCCTGTCGTCCCTTTGCTTCATAAAGCCATATTAAGACAACAGGAAACTTTATCCATCCGTCCCGGGATGTAATCGCCGCTACCCGGCCAGGCTGATTTAGGTCTCGGTGTAGGGACTGAAAGCATTTTGATTTTTAATAATTAAAAGTGTACTCATTGTGACAAATCACATGTTTTTCTGCCATTTATTCACGTATTGTAAGGATATATACAGGTTCGCTGCACAGGTCCCTTGCTTTCAGGATGAGATTGTTCAACCCTGCGGGCGGCCCGCAAGAAGAATTAATAACAAAGGGTGAGAGATGCATGATACAATCCTATGAACGCGATACCCAGCTGACGCTGCATTTGTACCGGGTGTTCGCCAAGTCTTTCAAGAGCATCAATGAACATGCCGTAATAGGAAGCAAAATCGAAGGGTTCAACCCGACGGCCTTTGCCGTCATGGAAGTGCTTTACTATAAAGGACCTCAGCCAATCCAGCAGATCGGCGCCAAGCTGCTGCTGCAGAGCGGGAATGTTACTTACGTCATCGATAAGCTCGAAGAGCGCGGCTATTTGCAGCGCAAGCCCTGCCCTACCGACCGCCGCGTGATTTTTGCGGAGCTGACAGCTGAGGGCGAGCGTCTAATGAACGATATGTATCCGAAATATTCGGAGCGTATCCACCTTGCGTTCAGCGGACTGAATGACGAGGAGAAAGAACAGATGATCGTTCTGCTGAAAAAGATGGGGCTGCAGGCTGAGAAGCTGTCTCCGCTTCCGCGGAAATAACCCCCGTAGTTTGCGGGCCACAGGAGATTTTTAGAGGAACTGGATTGCCTCACAGGCATCTTTAATCCGGCGGGATAAGAAGAAACGGCTGCACAGCCCATTAGAGGGCGGCGCAGCCGTTTTTTTTCGTTTCAGTTCCGTTCAAAATTTCTCGCTCGCTGCCCGGCTTCACTCCTTCTCCGCCGTAACCTATTGCGCTTTCTTCAAAGTGATGCTCTCCTGTTCCGCCACTGGTACGCCGCTGCGGAGGCCCGCCGAAATTAGCAGGGACAGCGCGGCGATAACCGCCATTACGATAAAGAGCGAATGCAGGCCGCCTTCGAG
>NZ_ASSD01000377.1 GCF_000520715.1 Paenibacillus zanthoxyli JH29 | reverse complement strand
CCGCCGATGAAGTCGATCCCGGAAGCCTGAACATCGAGTGCCGGGTCAACGGGGAGCTGCGCCAGTCGGCGAATACGCGGGATATGATCTTTGACTGCGCGGAGCTGGTCAGTTATATTTCCGCATACATAACACTTGAACCGGGAGACCTGATCTTTACAGGCACGCCGGAAGGCGTCATTCTTGGATATCCCGAGGAGGAGCGGATATGGCTGCGGGCCGGCGATGAGCTGGCGGTTACGATTGAAGGACTGGGTACGCTGGAGAATCGGCTCGGCTAACGATTGCGTATTCTTCGTGACGTCCATGCCGCTTACCGGGCGCGGGAATCCGCGCTCCACCCTCGTATCGCCGGATGTGCAGCGGGTAGTGGTATTTCTGTGTGCTACTAACGAAGTGAAGTGTTAACGGTATTAAGATTTAGCGGTCTGAATGCGGTCGGTCCTGGAACTCAGGTCTTTAAGGCATTGAAAGGCCGTTTTCCTTTTTTATTTCGTGAAATTCGGCGTCTTACGGGCCTGCATGGATCGGGCTGGAGCTTCATTCACCTATCATCCTTACTGGGATCTGCTGTCCCTGTCTGGCGTCCTGGCCGGAGGTCCAACGCAGGTGTATGGGGGCTGGACGGCTTTTGGGATGACGGGCTTGACTGACTGATCGTAGCGGAGAGGATTAACCGATATCCTCGGCATCCATCCCGGCGAAAGAAATCAAGGCGCAGTGGACGGCGGCAATGGATACGGTATCCGACGATTATGCCATGGGCAAGGGCGTTGTGGCGGCCGGCGGGGGAAAGGTATTTTTTATTCAAACCGGACAACTGGTGGCCCTCAATGTGCAGACCGGAGCGCGGGCATGGAAATTCGGCTCAGGACTTCAGGCTCCGCTGCTCTACCGGAGCGGCGTGCTGTATGCAGCATCGAAGACGGGAGCGGTATATGCAGTCAATGCCTCGAACGGCAAAAAGGTGTGGGGTTCCCAAGCGGCCAGCCAGGGAGCCGTGCAGCTTGTGGCGGACGGGGAACGGTTGCTGGCGCACAACGGAGATATTCAGGCCTATGGACTGAAGGACGGAAAGCTGCTGTGGCGTGCCCATGAAGAAAATGGTTTCATCCAGCCGATTGTAGCCGAAGGCGGCCTGGTACTGGGGCAAAATTCGGTGTCCGGAGCTTATACATATGATATTTTGCATGCCTATGATGCGGCGACGGGCAAGCAGTTGTGGGAGCAGGGCAACCATGATCTTCCCGCTGCGGTCAAAGACGGGACGGTCATTTCCCAATGAGAAGGCACTTTATTAGAGGCGGTGGACTTGACCACGCTCGATATTCTGGACGGCAAGACCGGCAAAGTACTTAAGAAGGTGATCTATAATCCGCAGTAATATGAACGTTACGGATCGAGGGCCTGGAGCAGGGAATTTCCCCGCCTGGTATAGCGGCAACAGGATTTATCTGAACGCCGGAAACAGACTATACAGCTATCCGGCGGATGTCGATCCCGCCAAGGCGACCAGAGATACGTATTCCGTTGAGGGCGTCGGATTCAAGGACTTGAGGTATGCGGCCGGACCCTATGATGAACGGATTCTTTTTACGAATAATTCCGGGTTGTACGGCGTTAAAACCACTGATAAATCGACGGTATATTACGGAGGACTCCGAAACGACATTGCCCGCTTTGATCTGATCGGACACGGCGTATATATTATTCAAACCGACGGCAGGCTGATCGCGATGCATCTCCGTACGGCCAAGCCGGTTGTGCAGTTGAAAACGGGAGGCAATGTATTCGGTCCGAGCCTCTCCGTGGACGGAATGATTATTGTGCAGAGTAAAGGAAAGGTACAAGCTCTCAAAGAGCCGGATAGTCTCAAGATGAAATAGGGAACACGAATTATTCTATTGACAAACTTTGCCTGGCAATCGTAAAATATGTTTATTAATCCTATAAACTTAGTTTGATAAAAGTTGACCGGATAACCGGAGGCTCTGAGAGAACAGCGCTGTACCTATGCGTATAGCTGCTGAAATTTTCAGGGCCTTTCTTGTTTATTATCCGGAGGCATACATCTTTGTCGTCTTCAGGAGTGAATAAAATCACAATGAAACGGGGTAGAAGCAATGACAAAGTATCTGTTCACATCGGAGTCTGTTACGGAAGGACATCCGGATAAAATTTGCCCCAAATATCGGATGCGATTCTGGATGCGATTCTGGAGCAGGATGCAAACGGCCGGGTAGCTTGCGAGGTGGCGGTGACTACGGGCCTGGTGCTGATCGCAGGAGAAATTTCGACTTCTGCGACCGTGAATATTCCGGCAATTGCCCGGGAGACAATCGTGCGGATCGGGTACGACCATTCCTCTCTTGGCTTCGACGGCAATACCTGCGCTATTCTCAGCTCGCTCGACGAGCAATCCGCCGATATCGCCAGAGGCGTGGACAATGCGCTGGAAACCAGACAGCTTGAGAACGCGGAAGAGAACGGCGGAGAAATCGGGGCTGGCGATCAGGGCCTGATGTTCGGCTATGCGACGGATGAGACACTTTCCACTGCCGATTTCGCTGGCCCATCGGCTGGCCAGAAGGCTGGCTGAGGCAAGAAAGAGCGGACTGCTGCCTTATCTGCGGCCAGACGGCAAGACGCAGGTGACCGTGGAATACGATGGAGACCGTGCGGTACGGGTAGATACGATCGTTGTTTCGACACAGCATGCCCCTGAAATCGGACTGCTGTTCCGGTTTCCCTCAGAGAGCAGCTCAAAAATACGGTAAAGATCAAGGACGGCGACTTCTACGTCGTGCTGACCGGCTGTACGCCCGAGCTTGTGGGCGACGATGTGCCGGCGATGACCAAGGAGCTGCAGGAGCAGCAGTACAAAGCTATTCATATCAGCACTCCAGGCTTTAAGGGAAGCGTCCATAACGGTTATACGGCTGCGTTGACCGGCCTGCTTCGCCAGTTCGACAAGATCGCCCGCACGGACGGAGAGCAGCAGCCAGCCCGGAAAAATGACCGGCTTGTGAATCTGCTTGGCATCATTCCCGAGCAGGATGTGTTCTGGCGCGGAAATCTGAAGGGACTCAAGGATAGCCTGAAGGGGATCGGCGCCGACGCAAATGTGCTGTTTGGACCGGAAGCGGACGCGCAGGAGTGGACAACCATTTTTAACGCGGCACTGAATGTCTCTTTCTCCGCGCACAGTCTGGATGTCTGCGAATGGCTGGAAAGCAACGCGGGCATTCCCTATGTTCACTTCGACGGATATCCGGTAGGCGCACACCAGACCGGGGAACTGTTAAGATGCGTCGGGAAGCAGCTGGATCTGGAGCAAGGGAAGGTCGAGGCTTGGATCGCCCGCAAGGAAAATAGCGAGAGATACTACATCCTGCAGTTTCTGGATGCTTATTACAAGTATGGCTTCCAGAAAAGGTTCGCCCTCGTTGGCGACAGCGCTGCCGTTCTCGGACCGGCCCGCTTTCTGACCGATCCGCTCGGCCTGCTGCCTTCCCTGATTGTCGTTACCGATGATCTCCCGCAGCTGGTTCGCGATTCGATTGTCCGGCAGTGGAAGGAATGGCAGCCGGATTCCGAGGCGGGAATTATATTTGAGAGTGACGCGAAAATCATTGAAGAACTGCTGATCGCGAAAGAAATTGAGCTGCTGCTTGGAAGCTCGATCGAGCGCCGCGCGGCGGAGCGTAAAGGGATTCCGTTTGTTCCCGTGTCGTTTCCGCTTGCTGAGAGAATCGTGCTTACGAAAGGCTATGCCGGCTTTGACGGCGCATTCACGCTGCTTGAGGATGTCGGAGACGCCATTCTAGGCAATGCAGAGAGTGACAGGGATGGGCGGGGAACCCATCCGAAGCCGGCTTTTTCAGGAGTTGGCGTAGAGATTCAGTTTCAGGGAAAATGAAATTGAGCGAAGGTTTCGAGTATAAGCCGGATATAAAGCAGGCTGTCTCAAAAGTAGACTATTCTACGGATGAGACAGCTATTTTCATGATTTTTTCTGGGTATACATATTGAGGTCGGCGAGATTAATCAGCGTGGATACGGTCTTGTCGTCGTCGGGATAGAGGGCGCAGCCAATGGAGATAGTGACGGGCAGATTCATCTTGCCGGACAGGCGGCTGATGCCACTCTTGATCCGGAGCTTGATCTCCTCCACCTCGGATGGACTGGAGCATAGTCCGCACAGCAGAAACTCATCTCCTCCCCAGCGGATGGCGATTGTGCGCTTGCTCCTCTCCAGCAGCAGGATCTTGCTGATTTCAATAAGTACGGTGTCTCCGGTCCCATGATTCAGCGTATCATTGATCCACTTGAAATTATCGCAGTCGATGGCGAGGACAAATACTTTATGCCCGTAGCGGTCTGCGGCTGCCATCATTTTGGCGATTCGGGCTTCCGTATTTCTTCGGTTAAATAGCCCGGTCAAAGGATCTCTCTCGGAATTAAAAACGGCCCGGTCGAATTGAAGACCCGCCAGGTAGCATATCACTGTAAATAGGGGATACCCTAGCCAATCCAGCATTGTGATGCCTCTGCCGCTAAGAATGTAATAAAGGAGGTAGAAGCTGTGCGCCGTGAGATAAATGCTTATGGTTAGAATCCTTCCTGTATATTTCATATAAAGCACCTCGCAAGTAGGCTTATAGACCTATTTTAGTAAGTATATCATACTGTTCATCGAATTATTATTTGAAAATTTTAATAGGTTGTACATGAAAAAACGTAAAAATGACATGATAAAAAAATCATAAAATGACTTCAAGCGAGGAAAAATATGGGAAAATACTCAGCATCGCAAGACAGCGGGAAACTCAAGTGGTGGCAGCTGTCTTTGCTGGGAGTCGCGGGAACGATTGGAACCGGCTATTTTTTGGGGTCGGGTCTGGCGATTATGATCGGAGGACCGTCTGTACTGATCGCTTACCTTCTGGCTGCGGCCGGAACCTATGTTGTCTTTGACGCACTGGCGCGGATGACGGCGGATCACCCGGAGCAGGGCTCGTTCCGTTCCTATGCGCAGAAGGCGTTCGGGGGATGGGCGGGATTCGGGAGCGGATATGTTTACTTGTGCTCCGAACTGCTTATTATGGGCAGCCAGCTTACGGCCTTGTCCATCTTCTCGCGGTTCTGGTTTTCGTCTGTTCCGATGTGGATATTCGCCGCCGGTTTCGGTTCGCTCAGCCTGATTATCGTCTTTTTTGGGAACAAGGGGTTTGATAAGGTTGAGAATGTGCTTGCCGTCATCAAAATCGCCGCGATCCTCATGTTTCTGATTATTGCGATAGGACTTCTTGCAGGCTGGATCGACGGCGGGTGGTATAAGCCGAATGTGCCGCTGACAGCTGCTGGGATTTTCCCAAGGGGCGGATTGGGGCTGTGGTCGTCCTTTATTTTTGCCTTTTACGCTTATGGAGGCATTGAGGTGCTTGGCATCATGTCTTACCGGCTCCGCAAGCCGGAGGAAGCTCCCAAAGCGGGGAAGATCATGCTGCTGACCCTGGCGGTGGTGTATGCCCTTTCGATCGCCCTGGCCGTCACGATGGTGCCGTATTCCAAATTCAACTCGAAAGAGAGCCCGTTTGTGCTGGCTTTAAGCAGCGACAACCTGGCTTTTGTTCCCCATGTCTTTAACGGGGTGCTGATCGTTGCCGGCTTCTCGACGATGACCGCTTCGCTGTATGCCGTTACTTCCATGATCATCACCCTTGCGCAGGAAGGCGACGCTCCAGGGGGATTCTCAAGGAAGCTGAAAGGCAAATATCCGCTGCCTGCGCTCGGGCTGATCGCGGCTGGTCTTTCGGCGACCATCGTTATGTCTCTCCTGATGCCGGGAAAAGTATATGAATACATCACCACGGCAGCTGGTCTGATGCTGCTTTACAACTGGACGTTTATTTTGCTGTCTTCCGCCAAGCTGCTGAAGCCTGCTAAGCTCGGCGGCGTCAAACGCTGGTGCGGGCTGATACTGATCTTCGCTGCGGCGGCCGGGACGTTATTTTACCATGAGAGCCGGCCCGGGTTGTTCATCAGCCTGCTGCTCGTGGCGCTGATTGCCGGCTGTGACGCGATTGTCCTGCATGTGCGTAAAAAACGGAGCGGTGAGCGGGAGGAAGCGGATGAACAGCAGACGCCGGTTAATGTACCCCTGGACGGAAGCTTGGGCGGCGGTCTTCGCATTAAGGCGATCCGTCTGCGCAAATCACGCTCTTAAATATGCGGGCTGCACTCGGACCTATGCGGCTTAACGGGAAAAGAGCAGCCGGGCCGCTTCCAAGCCGAAGTAAAGGCCAAAGCCGACCAGCGACAGCCCGGATAATACGGACAGACCTTTTAGCACACGATTCGTCAAGAGCTTACGGAAAAAGCTGGCGGCGCCGGCCATGCTGAAGTCCCATAGAAGAATGCCCAGACCTATGCCGCTGCTGTAAAGAAGCAGCTGCCGCATGGGATAGTCTTCAGCCGCCTTGGCCAGTACGGAGCCGTAAATGCCCAGCCAGAACAGGATCGACAGCGGATTGAACAGGGACATTAGAAATCCGGACAGCAGGGACTTACTGAGCCGGTTATCCTCCCGTCTTGAATCCGATAATGAAATATGTCCGGCATCCTTAATACTTTCAATGCCGGTGTAGGTCAGCACAAGAAAGCCGAACAGCCAAAGGAAAGCCTTGATATAAGGGGACTCCAGCAGATGAATGACGCCAAAATAGACAAGCAGCATATATAAAATATCCGCACAGATGGCGCCAAGCCCGACAAACCAGGCATGCCAAAAGCCGCTGCGTATGCCTTTGTCCAATTGTGCGGCGTTAATGGGTCCTATGGGGGCGGAAAGCGATAGACCAAGAATAATGTAGCCGATAAAGATTTCCACGGTCACGTCTCCTCGTCAGCCGAATGGATGGTATATTTTATCGTATTCAGCGCGATGGACAGGTACTACATTTTTTAGGAAAACAGAATTTTTAGCTCTGATGAATCGTTCGGCACTTTAACGCGTTGATTAAATCTATTGCAACAAAATATAATATCCATTAAGATACCAGAAGAAATAACCGTAAAGACGTTGATGAAGAGAGTAAGCGCAAATTCCGGATCTGAACAGGGAAGGCATGCCGAAGACTGAGAGCTGCCTCTGAGACGACTGCCGCCGAAGTTCACTTCGTAGTCGGTTCCTGAAGTGCCCTTTGCAGGGTATGGGTAGGGAAGCCCGCGCCCCGCGTTACCGGGTTTAAGACAGAGCTAATTCTTCCGCCTTTGAAGAACGGCTCTAAATAAGGGTGGTACCACGGCTCCTCGTCCCTTGACGGAGAGCTTTTTTGCGTTGATATAAAAAAGAAGAGGGAGTGCGGTACATTATGAGTAATGCGGATTTGGAACAATTAAGAAACAGGCTGGATGAGATCAACAGCGAACTGCTCGCGCTGATTTCCGAACGGGCGACGGTTGTAAGAGACATCGGAGTTGTTAAGGAGAAGCAGGGAGTGCCGAAATTCGATCCCGAGCGGGAAAAGAAGATGCTTGAGAAGCTCGTTGCCGAAAACAAGGGACCCTTCACCGAAAGCACAATCCGCACGCTGTTCAAGCAGATCTTCAAGGCATCGCTTGACCTGCAAAGCGCCGAACACAAGAAGAGCCTGCTTGTAAGCCGCAAGACCCGCAAGGAAGACACTGTTATCCTTCTTCCTCAGGATGTTGTGGTGGGCGGCAGAGCTTCGCTGATGGTGGCCGGTCCCTGCTCAATAGAGAGTGAGAAGCAGACCCGGGCGGTAGCCGCAGCGCTGCAAAAGGCGGGCGTTCGCGTCATGCGCGGCGGCGCGTTCAAGCCTCGTACCTCTCCTTACGATTTCCAAGGGCTCGGCATGGACGGACTGCGTATTCTGCGTGAAGCCGCGGATGAATACGGCCTTCTGACCATCAGCGAAATCGTCGACCCGGCCCACATCGAGCCGTCGCTTGACTATGTGGATATCATTCAGATCGGCGCGCGCAACATGCAGAACTTCGAGCTGCTGAAGGCTGCCGGAGAAGTGAACAAGCCAGTGCTGTTGAAACGCGGACTTGCAGCGACGATGGAGGAGTTCCTGCATGCGGCGGAGTACATTATGTCCCGCGGCAATACGCAGGTCATGCTGATTGAGCGCGGCATCCGCACCTACGAGAAATGGACGCGCAACACGCTCGATATTTCCGCCGTGCCGATTCTGAAGCAGGAAAGCCATCTGCCGGTGCTGGTCGATGTCACCCACTCCACCGGCCGCAAGGATATTCTCGTTCCATGCGCGAAGGCTGCGCTTGCGGCGGGAGCCGACGGCATTATGGTCGAGGTTCATCCCGATCCGGCGACGGCGCTGTCCGATGCGGCGCAGCAGCTTAACATCGACGAGTTCAACACGTTCTTCGACGAAGTAAAGGCGTCGGGCCTGTACCGCCAATAATCGTCCGTAAAAGAGCAGCGGGGCTGTCTTACAGCTTCACCCGAAGCCGGCGGACGGTGGAATGTCCCGATTTTGTCATGATTGAAAGGCCGGATTCCCTTTCAAGCTGCTGCATCCAGTGCTAAAATTTGGAGTAACAACCTTGGGAGGGATCTCTTTATGCGCGTTCACAATATTACTTTGACCCGCGACTTTTCCTCCGATGACCTCAAGTGCATATCCATGAAAGCGGGAAGTTACCTTTCCGAGATTATTCTGCTCAAGCCGGATGCGGTCATCGATGTGAAAAGCTTGCTGGGAATGATGCTGTATCCGCTCAAAAAAGGCTTTGTCATCACCATCCGCACAAAAGGCAAGGATGAAGAAGAAGCGCTGGACTTTATGTGCGAGATTATGGATTCCCGATAAAGCGGTGCTTAGTGAACCGGAAAGCGCAAGCTCCTGGGCTATACAGCCCTTGAACTTGCGCTTTTTTGTCGTGTGGGGACTTTAGCCGGGCAGCCGGACCGTAATTGATAAGCGGCTTGCGCGCTTCGTCTAGGAATGGCCCGAGCCTTTTTTCTTGCGGGCGTGCTACCTTTTACGCGGGTCGGCCGTATACTTGGTTATAGCGGAAGGCCGGAAGAGGCTGGGACAATAATGACTTTGGGTATTAGGGCGCAATATCCCGGCAAGGGCTTCCCGCAAATTATTTAGGGGGAATGTTTGTGAATATGGAGATCAATCCAAAGCAAAGGTCGTTTCGTTCCGGAAGAATAATCAGCACGGTTGCTGCCATACTCATCGTGCTGCTGATCGGGGGAAATGCGTTTTCGACAGTGGAATACGGACATGTGGGGCTGTACAAGACGTTCGGGAAGCTGAATGACAATGTATTGTCGCCGGGTATCCATTTTAAAATACCCTTCATTCAGTCCATCATCCAGGTCAACACGCAGGTGACCAAGGCGGAAACCGACACGTCGGCTTCGTCGAAAGATCTTCAGCCCGTATCCACGCATGTGGCGGTTAACTTTTCCGTGAACAAGGAGTCGGCGTACAACCTGATGAATAATATCGGCGGAAGCTTCGATTCGGTCATCATTAATCCCGCTATCCAGGAAATCGTCAAAGAAGTTACGGCAAGGTATCCTGCGGAGGATCTCATTGCCCGCCGCGATGTGGTTGCCGGTGAAATTAGCGATCATTTGAAGAACCGGCTAGCTAAATACGATTTGATTGTAAATGATATTAATATTGTAAATTTCAAATTTTCTGAAGCATTTAACGATTCGATTGAAGCGAAACAGGTTGCTCAGCAGCAGGCGCTGAAAGCGGAGAACGATCTGAAGCGGATTGAAATCGAGGCGAAGCAGAAGGTTGCACAGGCGGAGGCGGAAGCCCAGTCGCTCAAACTGAAGAAGCAGGAAGTGACGCCCGAGCTGGTACAGCTGAAGCAGATCGAGGTTCAGGAGAAGGCGCTGGACAAATGGGATGGGAAACTGCCGACCGTTACCGGCGGAGCGACTCCGTTTATCGACATCAATCCTCTGGCCGCCAAATAAGTTCATCCTTATCACCAGCGAGGGTTGAGCCAAGCTTGAACCACAAGAGAACCTCTGAGCAGCGAGAGCTGAATCGGAGGTTCTTTTAGTGTTCCAATGTGGTCGGTTGTTTTAGGATAAAATGACTATCTGTAGGACCTTTGAAAGATATCCGCTTTGCAAAAAGGTGCCCAATTGGTATGATTAATAGAGGTGCAAGAAGTCATATTTTTTATTCTGGAGGAACGTGCAAATGAGCGAAATCAATCTGATCCGAATGATCGATCATACGCTGCTGAAAGCGGATGCTCGAAAAGAAGACATCGTAAAACTGGCGGAGGAAGCCAAAAGCTATAAATTCGCTTCCGTATGCGTTAACCCCGGGTGGGTTACTGTTGCCCGTGAGGTGTTAAAGGACACGCCGGAGGTAAAGGTATGCACGGTAATCGGCTTTCCGCTGGGCGCTACGACGCCGGAGACAAAGGCTTTTGAAACGGTGAACGCGATCCGAAACGGCGCGGAAGAAGTCGATATGGTCATCAACATCGGCGCTCTAAAGGACGGTAACGACGAACTGGTGAAGCGCGATATCGCCACCGTGGTGGAAGAGGCGCGCGGGAAAGCGCTGACTAAGGTCATTATTGAGACTAGCCTGCTTACGGAAGAAGAGAAGATTCGGGCCTGCAAGCTGGCGGTGGAAGCCGGAGCCGATTATGTGAAGACATCGACAGGGTTCTCCTCCGGCGGGGCAACCAAAGAAGATATTGCGTTAATGCGAAGTGTAGTAGGACCGGATATTGGCGTCAAAGCCTCCGGCGGCGTGCGCAGCGTGGAGGACGCTCTGGTTATGGTCGGCGCGGGCGCAACGCGGATCGGTACCAGCGGCGGTGTGGCGATTGCCAAAGGGGAGCAGAATATTTCCGGTTATTAAACGATATTTCAGACAAAACAAGCTGCGGCTGAAGCGGGAAACCACCTCGGCCGCAGCTTGTTTTTTAAAATTTTTTATTTTTTCTGATAATTCTTAGTGGAATAATAAGAATAAGTCTTTTCAAATGACATTCTTTGTGAGAGAATAGGTGCAACTCTTACTTCTAACCATTTTTTTCAAATTGAAATTAGGAGGAAATAACTATGTCAGAACAAGCCAATCTGTCGTTTGAAACGCTCGCCGTCCATGCCGGACAGCAAATTGATCCAGCTACGTTCGCCCGCGCCGTTCCGCTTTATCAGACCACTTCTTACGGATTCAGGGATGCGGAGCATGCGGCCAATCTGTTCGGATTGAAAGAGTTTGGGAACATTTATACGCGTTTAACGAATCCAACGACCGATGTGTTCGAGCAGCGGATTGCGGCACTGGAAGGCGGGGCGGCAGCGCTGGCGACAGCTTCTGGCGCGGCGGCTATTTCCTTCTCTATTCTGAATATTGCCGGAACCGGAGATGAAATTGTATCCTCGGCAAGCCTGTACGGGGGCACCTACAATCTGTTCTCCACTACACTGCCTAAGCTGGGCATTAAGGTCCATTTCGTGGACTCGGATAATCCGGAGAATTTCCGTAGCGCCATCACCGAGAATACCAAGGCGCTGTTTGCGGAAACGATCGGCAATCCGCAGGGGAATGTGCTGGACATCGAGGCGGTGGCCGCCATCGCCCATGAGCATGGTATCCCGCTTATTGTTGACAATACGTTTCCGAGCCCATATCTGCTCCGTCCGATTGAGCACGGAGCCGACATTGTCGTCCATTCGGCGACCAAATTCATCGGGGGCCACGGCACCTCTATCGGCGGAGTGATTGTGGACGGGGGCAAATTTGACTGGAAGGCCAGCGGCAAGTTTCCGGGCCTGACGGAGCCCGATCCCAGCTACCACGGCCTGGTCTATACCGAAGCCCTAGGACCGATCGCCTACATTATCAAGGCCCGCGTTCAACTGCTCCGCGATATTGGCGCGTCGATCTCGCCGTTTAACTCCTGGCTGCTGCTGCAGGGGCTTGAGACGCTGCATCTGCGGGTGGAGCGCCACAGCCAGAATGCGCAGAAGGTGGCGGAATTCCTGGAAGCCCATGAAGACGTGGAATGGGTAAGCTATCCGGGGCTGCCGAGCCATCCATCCTACCAGCTCGCGCAGAAGTATTTGCCGAAAGGGCAGGGAGCGATCCTGACCTTTGGCATCAAGGGAGGAAGCGAGGCGGGCCGCAAGGTCATCGAGAACGTGAAGCTGTTCTCGCATCTGGCGAATGTCGGCGATTCCAAGTCGCTGATTATTCATCCGGCCAGCACAACCCATCAGCAGCTGTCGGAAGATGAACAGCGGTCTGCGGGTGTAACGCCCGAGCTGATCCGCCTGTCGATCGGTACGGAGGCGATCGTAGATATATTGGACGATTTACGGCAGGCCATTGCGGCCAGTCAGGGAGTAACCGCCCGATAAATAGCCCCGTCTCTTAACCGCCCGGCTGTCATGTAGCCGGGCTATATTCATTAAGCAACCGGCAATCGTTAAGCTCGTATGGCGCGGACGTTACTGCCCGGAGTAGCGTGTCCGCGCCGCTTCCTGGGTTCTTCCAGGCTTAGGGCGCGGGAGAAGGCTGCGGGAGAGGGAAGCATTCACTTTGACAAAGGGAAGCCCGTACCCGCATATTTCATGATCCGGCTCCGTATGCATTAGAGAGGCCGTAAAATAACAGCCGGCGGGAAGCATAGGCAGAAAGCGTCCGGCGGCAACTCATAACCGAAAAAGGTGGGTGCGAAGATGAGGGATAAACTTGGGCAGGATAACGTAAGAACTGGCAGAGAATATCCGTTTTCATCCGGAACGGCGGCGGAAAAACCGGCAGACACGGAGAGCCCGTATCTGCATGATTCTTCCCGTACGTTGCGTCCGGTTTTTCTAGTGCTGCCGGAAGGCCGCGAGAACCGTCCGTCTTTCCGCGAACCGGGCACCACTGCGGCAGGACCCTCTCTGGTTAGAAGTGAAGACTGGCTGAGGCAGGCGGACCCGCTATTTACCGCCTGGCTTGCAACCGGGGATGGACCGGAGGCGGATCTGGCGCTGCGCCGGATTTATTACCGGCTGCGCGACGAAGCGGCCGCGCTGCTGGGATCGGAGGGCGGAGAGTGGGCTGCGGTGAGCCTGCCGGCCGTTCCGGAGCTTGACTCCCGCCCTGACCGGCTCGCCGCGCTTCAGGACATATTATTGGAAGCGCTTTTTAACGCGCTGGCGCTGGCGGAGCGTCAGCGCGAGGGCGGCGACTGCCGCCTGGATCTGCTGGCGCCCCATCCCGCCA
>NZ_ASSD01000376.1 GCF_000520715.1 Paenibacillus zanthoxyli JH29 | reverse complement strand
CCCGCCCAGCCATAGGCTGGAAATCCTGACGGCCGAGAAGCATCAGAACCTGTCCCAATGGGATGTTGTCCCGCTGCTTGCTCTGGATGTGTGGGAGCATGCCTACTATTTGAAGCACCAGAGTAAGCGCGGGGATTATATTCAGGACTGGTGGAAGGTCGTCAACTGGCCTTATGTATCCGAGAGATATGCACAAGCAACCAAGCTCGCCTGGAAACCTTATTAAAATAGCCCCTCGGAGTGAAGCCTGAACTTCGAATCCTACTCCAAATAATTTGCCGGGACCCCGAATATTTCAGTTAAAAAAACCGGCCCCCTGAAAAATTTCAGGGGGCCGGTTTGCCGCCGATACCGTTATTCCTTGATAAATGACAGAAATTCTGCCCGGGTAGCCGGGTTCTCACGGAAGATTCCCCTGACAGCCGAGGTCACCGTCTTGCTGCCCGGCTTCTTGACGCCCCGGGCGCACATACA
>NZ_ASSD01000375.1 GCF_000520715.1 Paenibacillus zanthoxyli JH29 | reverse complement strand
GGCAGGAGCCGGTGCCGTGCTTGGAGCCGGGGTAGCCGAAGGCGCTGGGGATGCGGACGGACTAGGAGTCGGCTTCGGTGTTGACGTTCCCGGTTCCGAAACTACTGCCGGGCTCAGATTGTTGGTAATGCGTCCTTCAATTTTGGATATGATCGGACCGCCTTTGAACGTCTTCACGACGTAATCATAGAATACATCCAGGTCGATTGGCCCGGGTACGGAAGCGCTGGCTTCGGTCAGAACTTTGTAGTTGTCTCCGCCTGCCGCCATGAAGTTGTTGACGACAGCCGTATACGTTTGATTCGGGTCAATCGGTGTTCCGTCCGTCTTGGTGAGACTGGCAATGCGATTTGCTACCGGCAGATACAGGTTAGCCGTGTATTTCAGACCGGAAATTTGCAGCGTTTTGGTGTCTGGCGATCCGTCCGCTTTCACGCCCCATTGCTGCAGCAGCAGAGTCTTGATTTGTGCTCCGGTGAGCGTCAGCTTCACCAGTGTGTTGCCGAACGGCTGGATTTTGGCCAGATCGCCGAAGGAGACATTTCCGTTCGGAAGGTCTGCACGAATACCGCCTGGATTCATGAAGGCAAAGTCCGCTTTTTTGCCATCGCCGAAATCCGCATTGATCATAGCGTCGGCAATCAGGTTGCCAAGGGCCGATTCATTATTGTAGGCGTCAGTGCGGGTAATCGTACCGTCCGTCGTACCTACCGGCTTGGTCAGCTCCGGATGCAGATTCAGATACTTGTTAACAAGGTCAACCGTTGCCGCATCTGGTGTCACCCCATCTTGGAAGGTGGTGGTGACGGCAGCGGATTTCGTCTTGACATCGCCTGTAGTGTGATCAATAACCAGCTTAATGTCCTCAAATGCTGTTCCGTAAGAATAAGCCTGGACAACCAGCTTGCCGTTAACGACGCCGTTTGCAAACGCGTGGTTATCACCGGCAACGATAACGTCAACTGGCGAGTTAGCCGGAAGCGCACTTGCCAGATCGGCGGCTTCGCCCGTTGTGGCCTCGCCTTTGGTAGACGCCGGATCATGCGCCAGCACAACGATCGTTTGAACGCCTTTGCCTTGAAGCTCGGCGGCGTACTTCTCGATAGCCTGTACTTCTTCTTCAGGAGACAGGAAGCGGACGCCCGCTGTGCCTGCTGGGGAAACCTTGCTTGGCGTTGCCTTGGTCACCACACCGATAAAGCCGATCTTCACGCCGCCAATTTCCTTGATGACGTAAGGATTGATAATCGGTGTGCCTGTCTTGCTGTCTACTGCATTGGCATTGACATAATCAAAATCCGTACCCGCGTGAACAACTTTGTTGTTCTTAGGGTCCGCTCCGCCGAAGAGCTGCGTCTTCAGCGCCTCGACGCCTTGGTCAAACTCATGATTGCCCAAGGAACCGACATCGAATCCCATCAGGTTCATCCATTCAATGGTCGGCTCGTCGCGCTCAAGCGAGGATACCGGAGCCGATGCGCCAACGGAGTCCCCGTTATGAAAGAGAATGGAGTTCTCATATTTCGCGCGAGCTTGCTTCAGGTAAGTCGCGAGAACCGCAGCCGTTCCTGCATTCTTGCCGTTGACAACGGAAGTGGTGTCAAGCTGGCCGTGGAAGTCGTTGATGCCGATCAAGTGAACTTCAACATCTTGAGTAGGAGCGGGAAGCGTTTCTTTCAGGTTCAGGCTGTAAACCTCAAATCCCTTAGCATCTGTCGCCCCGGTATCCTTGATGTTGCCAGGAAGAACATTTTTCGCGTCAGGGGAGGATGTAAAGGTAACATTTACATTGCCCTTGATCGGAGCCAGGGACCAGTTGTTGTCGGCGGTCGGGTCAATCGTGCCGGACTCTTTGATATAATCCATCAGAACCTGGCGGTTCTCGGTTTGGGTGTCCATGATCATCGTGGAGCCTTTGACGCCCGGGAAGTTGCCCCCGCCGCTCGCGCGGTAGTTGTTCGTAACGACGATGAAATCCATATTCGGATCAAGCGGCGCATTGTTATACGTCACTTCCGTTATACGGCTCGAAGACGCGTCGTTGATCGTGCCGTCCGTTTTGTATTTTGCGTTCTTGGTTACATCGATTTTGTACTTTATACCGTCAATCACGTCGAAGTTGAATACGGCAAACTTCGGATTCAACAGGGACTGCGGCGTGGAAATGCCGGGTTTGATGCGGTTGAACACGCCTGCGCTCATTTCCAGCCATTCCTTGACGACAGAACCTTTAACCTTGATCACTTTCAGCGTGTTGTCGTACAGATACAGATCGCTCGCGCTGCGGATCGTCAGCGGTCCGGCGTCAATGCTTGTATATTCTCCAGGGCCGTTGCGGCCCGCCTTGAAAGGAGCACCCACGCTGAGAATCGGCAGCCCTCTATACTCCGCCAGCGCAGGATTGGTGGCAATTTCATTTTCCGCATAATGTTTTTGGGCATAGGTCACAATCTGAACGGTCGGATCGTCCTGTACCAGGGCAAAATAACTGTTCATCGGAGCCGTCGTCGTGCCGAGCGGTATGCCAGTGTAATCAATTGTAGCCTGATGGTCGGCCCCCACCGCATCCAGAATGGCCGGATCTTCCGCGGCTCCAGCAGCCGAACGGGTCGAAGCTTTGGAAGCCGTCTTGTCAACCACCCATTTTCCGCTGCCATCTTTAGTGATTTTGAGATCAATAAGGCCCAAATAGCCTCCGCCATAACCGGCCTGTACAGCCGGAACGCCGTGGATATGGCCGTTCACATTGTCAATATAGCTGTAAGGCTGCTTCGTTGCCGGATCTATAAAAGATGCATCCAGCTTCGTAGTATCCCAATTCGTCGGGAATACCTTGTGGGTGTGAGAGAAGGTAATCGCGTCAATGCCTGGAACCTGACTCAGCTCGCTGATGGCATTTTCGGCGTTTGGCCCCGCCGCTGCAGCATCGAAACCGGTGTGCGCCATCACCACAATAACGTCAGCCCCGGCCGCTCTCATTTCAGGAACAAACTTTTCTGCGGTTTCAACAATTCCTTTGGTTATAACCTTGCCTTCCAGATTGGCTTTGTCCCACTCCGTAATCTGGGGGGTTACCAGACCGAGAAGGCCGACTTTAATCGTTTGGTCTTGCCCATTGGTGTCTTTTACCGTCTTGGTGATCATCTCATAAGGTTTAAAATAGTTCGTTACGCCGTCCGGCTTATAAATATTCGCATTGATATAAGGAAAATTAGCTTTGGTGTGTACACTGTCTGTGGCGCTTCCGTTAACCACTCGATCCAGGAATTCCAGACCGTAGTTGAATTCATGGTTGCCGAAAGTTGCCGCATCGTAATGCAGGGTATTCAGGGCCGCCATCATCGGATGGGGCTTGGAGTCGTAGACCGCCTGGGTCACAGGCTCAATCTTCGCCTCATATGTACCGAGCGGCGTTCCCTGGATCAAGTCCCCGTTGTCAAGCAGCAGGTTGTTCGGCTGCTCGCTTCTCGCAGTATGGATCAAGGTCGCTGTCCGCGCAAGCCCGACTGAAGAGGACGGCGCATTCTTGAAATAATCCCAGCCATATACATTCGTATGCACGTCCGTCGTACTTATTAACCGAAGGTCAATTAAAGGCAGTGAAGAGCCCCCCGCATCCGCAGCCTCCGCCTTGTCCGCATTCCAAAACGCCCCAGCAACGAATCCGCCAAGCACCTGAGCCGAGAGTACGGCCGTTGCCAGTACGGAAGCGAGAGGCTTGTTCCATCGTTTCTTCCACATCATCTACTAATCCTCCTATCAATTAATCTACCTCCGCGATATCTTATCACAGAAAAAAATTCTAATCTAGCAGGAAAATATAAACTCCACGTATTTTTTATGTAAAATTTCTCACATCAACTGTAAACTGATAACGATTTCATGATTGGATTTAACAAAAAGTTCATAAATATTCATAGAGTTAAAACACAAAAAGCCTCTTCCCCATTCTTCGGGACCAAGAGGCTTAAGATTTATATTTTGCCGGCTATTTATAATAATTATCGCGTATTGCAGTTCTCAAAGCTGCTGTAGGAGATTCCTCAGCTCTTACACCTCCGCCTTCCGAAGCAGAACCCGGGAAGCAGCGCCGAGCAGTATAATGACTGGTATCTGCCACAACGCCAGTTCGAAGGCCGTTCGGACATACAGCCAATCCCCTACCGCGTCTAACCGCGGATACCAGCCGGGAAGAGAGAAGAACACCCCGATTATAACTAGCAAAGCCGCAAAGAATATCATCACTCCCCGAGCACGAAAGCGGCAGTGCAGCGAGCCGAGGAAAAATCCCCAAACATTAAACATGAGCAACGTGAGCAGGATTACAATGAATTGCTTCAGCACGTTTCCATCACTCAGGTAGGGAAAATGAAAGAAGTGGAGTCTGCTGCCCCAATAGTTGGCCCACTCTTTTTCCACAAAGGCAAAAAACGTTTGCGCGAGTGCCGACAACACGCTGATAACCCCCACAAAGATTGCTGTCCCCATAAAATAGTCCCCGCGCCGCACGTTCATACCTACGGCAAACGGGAGAGTCTGCCCTACCAGTAGAATACTGAACACAAATGAGTAAATATACAGCGTTACAATCGAACCGTTAAATTGCTCGCCTTCGCTGCTGCCAACGGTCAGAATGACTGAATGAACGAGTAAAATGGACAGAACGATCGCCACGGGCGCAACAGCCACCTCTCAGATCCTTTGCCTGAAGCCGCCAGACCGCTTGAATTCGATTCATATGGCCTCTTCCTCTCTCACAATCGGTTTCTTCCCGCCGGTAAGGTGGACAAGAAGCTGCTGCAGGGACACGGACGACAGCTCAAGTCCCAGTTCTTGGGCGCGGCGCTGTGCTCCGGTGTCCAGCAGCTCATGCACAGATATTTTGAGATAACCGCCGAGCGTCTCCCGGCTCATAATATTGCGGCCCTGCACGAAGGTCTCCACAGAAGCGGCCGGTCCCATCACCGTGTATGCGCTGCCACGCAGGCTGTCCGCGTCCGTGTCCAGCACGAGTCTGCCCTTGTCGATCAGCAGAATATGTTCAAGAATGCGGCTTACCTCGTCAACCAGATGGGTAGACATTATAATGGTCCGGGGCTTCTCTGCATAATCCTGAAGCAGCCGGTCATAGAACAGCTCGCGGGCCACTGCATCCAGACCAAGATATGGCTCGTCAAAAATAGTGAGCGAAGCCCTGCTCGCCAGTCCTACAATTATGCCTAGACTTGATAGCATGCCCCGGGAAAGCTTATTCACCAGCCGCTTGTACGGCAGTTCGAAGTCCCGCATAAGAGAGTCCGCATAAGATTTATCCCACACCGACTGCCAGCCTTTGTACAGCGGTCTTGACAGCACATTCCGCTCATTGGCCCAGCCGCCTGACAAATGGAGCATGCGGTAATCCGCATCGCCGAAATCCACGCTCGCGCTCATGGCCCGCAGCAGCTTTAGCCTGCCGCCGCCGTCATTGACGAAGCGGACCGAGCGAGCAATGGCGTCATGCTGCTTGAAGACCGTGTACAATAGCAGCGACCGCAGCCCGGTGAGATCATCCCGCAGCTCCAGCTCCAGCGTCTCCGCTTCGTCATCGCTCTCCGCATAGGTTGCGGCAGTCCTTCTAGCACGGGCTTGCCAGAGAAAATCCTGTGTGAATGATATCTCAAATCAACGATGGCCGAACCGTCTTCACATTCGAATCGAAAGGCCGGCTCCCGGAAATCCGAGGTGCCGTACCCCGGATATTCCCGGGGCAGCGTATCCAGGGAGAATCCGCTCGTTTTTTCATGCGGGTAAGGGTTCGGCGACAGCGGACGTTCCAAATAGACGAGCGGATTACTGTCGCCAAACGCTTCAACCCTCGCTCCCCAGTAGCGATGCGACAGGTGGCCGTCCCGGATGATTTGCAGCACATAGCTTGAGCCCGGGGTCTGCAAATGAAATGTTTTCAGCGTTTCGTCATAGTGAATGGACACAGCACAGCCTCCCTATAATATTTACCGTTTATTTCCGGGGTCCCCGCAAAGTGCCTAAGTAAGTATCGGAGCTGATGCTGCATTTTGCGAGGAGTGATTTTTATCATATCTTATCCTATCTCTTCACTGCTCCCGAGGCAAGACCTGAGATGAACCAGCGCTGCATGAACAGATACAGAATCGTCGAATGTTCAGCCCTGCACAAAAAGAGCCGCTTTTCAGCGACTCCATGGTCATATAAATAAAGTATAGAATTTATAATGGCGCAGGCAAGGAAATAGTGCTGGAGTTTGCAGGAGATAACGATAATACTCCTTGACTTCACGCCTGTTGATTACCCAAAATAAGGAATAACA
>NZ_ASSD01000374.1 GCF_000520715.1 Paenibacillus zanthoxyli JH29 | reverse complement strand
TGGCGCTGTCCGCCGGACAGCTGCTGCGGATACCGCTTCTCGAAGCCTTTAAGCCCCGTCAGCTCCACCAGTTCCATGACACGGTCGCGGATGAAGCTTTTATTCGCTTTTTTCACCTTCAGCCCAAAGGCGATATTATCAAATACTGTCATATGCTTGAAAAGCGCGTAATTCTGGAACACGAAGCCAATCCCGCGTTCCTGCGGCGGCAGATTGTTGACTACCTGACCATGGAAGACAATTTCGCCGGCATCCGGCGTTTCGAGGCCCGCCAGCATCCGCAGGATCGACGTTTTGCCGCCGCCGCTCGGGCCAAGCAGTCCAATTAAATGGCCCTTCGTAATTTCAAAGTTGACATCCTTTACCGCATGAAAATTACCAAAATGCTTGTTCAGACCGCGTACTTCCACGTGCATGATTAACGCACTTCCTTTCTTTTCTTGCTCCATTCCATGAGCAGTAGAAGTCCTACCGAGAAAGCGGCCAACACCAGCGCGACGCCGCCCGCCGCCGTTACATTAAAGTTCTCGACATCCTGGTAAACCAGCGTCGTCGCGGTCTGGGTCCTGTTCATAATATTGCCCGAGACGACCAGCACGGCGCCAAATTCGCCTAGCGAGCGGGCGACCGTGAGAATGACGCCGTAGATGACCGCCCACTGAATCGAAGGCCAGGTCACCTTCCAGAAGGTTGTCCACCCGTACGCGCCGAGCGTTGAGGCGGCTTCCTCCTGCTGCCCGCCGATCTCCTGCAGAACGGGCATCACTTCCCTGACCATCAGCGGAAAGGTGACGAACAGGGTGGCGATGACCATCCCAGGAAAGGCGTAGACGATATTGAAGCCAATATGTTCAAACACCGCCCCGAGCGCGCTGTCTGGACCGAGCAGCAGGACGATCATCAATCCGCCGATGACAGGCGACACCGCATACGGCAGATCGACAATACTGTTGAGCAGGCTCTTTAGCCGGGGGCCCATCCACTCGGCCCGAACCAGATACAGAGCCGTCATTATACCGAACAACGTGTTCAGCAAAGTTACCGTGATAACAACCAGAGCGGTCATCATCAGCGCATGCAGCGCCTCCGGCCTCGTCAGCGCCTCCCAGAATCCGGAAAGCCCCTTGCCGAAGGCTCCCGTAATCATCTTGCCCAGGGGAGCGGCTATCAGCAGAAAGAAAACGAGATATGTCAGTCCAATCCACAGCCGTCTCATCGTCTTCTCCCCCTCATCTGCGCTACATTGATCAGCCAGAGGATCAGGAACGACAAGGTCAGCAAAATGATGGATACGGCTGCGGCGCCGACCCCGTTATCGCTCTCCACCTCTCCGTAGATGAAGACCGACGAGACGAGCGTGCGTCCCGGGATATTTCCCGCTACCAGTACGACCGCCCCAAATTCAGCCAGCGCTCTAGAGAAGGCAAGCATGCCGCCTCCGATCATACCGGGTGCCATCGCCGGTAAAATAACCTGCCGGAATACCCGGATGCCCTTAGCTCCCATCGTGTAGGCCGCCTCTTCCTCGGAAGGGTCAAGCTCTTCCAGCAGCGGTTGTACCGCCCGAATCACAAAAGGGAACGTTACAAAGACCATTGCAATTACAATCGCTGGCTGATGGAAGACGATCTCGAGTCCCAGTGATTCCGCTGCTCCGCCGATCAGGCTTCCCGGTCCAAGCAGCAGCAGAATCATCAGTCCGCCGACGGCAGTCGGCAGAGCGAACGGCAGATCGACCATACTGTTCAGCAGCGGCCTGCCGGGAAATTTGTAGCGGACCAGCACCCAGGCGATCATCGTGCCCAGGGCGACATTGATAGTGGCGGCAATAAGCGCCAGTCGAAGCGTAAGCAGCACAGATCGCCAGGCAATCGGGTCAGAAATGCTTTCAACAAAATTTGTGAAACCAAGCGAAAATGAGTTGTAGTAGACGCCGAGAATAGGAAGCACGATTAATACGACAAAATACAGCAAAATCGTGGATCGGAATCCCCAGGTCCATCCTTTGTATCTTAGCAGCGAATTCAACAGATAAGTCCTCCTACCTCCGGTTGACGGGTCGGTATACTAGCCATGTGCCGATAAATAATTCCTATTAATATACTAGGTTTAATAATTATAAATACTTTACCACTGACCTCTTGCCACCGTCAATTACTTTTGAGCCATTTTAGGTTAAAATAGTTCCTGAAAGGGCTTGAAACCGATTTTAAGAAAGGGGAAGCCGCCATGCTTCAGACGTTCGAGATTTCAACAAGCAAGCGGGATGAACTGCGGGATATCACAAGAGAGGTTATTTCTTATGTAAGAAAAAGCGGCGTGCAGAGCGGAATAGCGGTTGTATATTGCCCCCACACAACCTCCGGCATTGCAATTAACGAGAATGCCGACCCCGACGTGAAGCATGATGTGCTGATGCGTCTGGATGAGGTATATCCTTGGGAGCATCCAAAGTACCGTCATGCGGAAGGCAATACGGCGTCGCATCTCAAATCGATTACAGCCGGACCGTCCCAGAGCATCATCATCCATGAAGGGGAACTGCTGCTGGGAACATGGCAGGGCATTTATTTTTGCGAGTTCGACGGACCAAGGCGCAGGCAGTATTATGTGAAGATCATTGAAGGATAGTTTCCGGGCACAAGTAAAAGGCCGCTTTCGGAGTAAGATGCCGAATCGGTCTTCTACTTGTCCGGCAACTTTTGCTTTTACAGGGCAGAGGAGTACTCGATTACCAATGCACAGCCGTAAAGCGCAAAAGGAAAAAAACACACTACAAACTGCGGCACAGCACCCGGACATGCGATAAAGCCGCCGATTTCACATCGTCAAACTTGATTCGGTCCTGAATGTAGTAAGAGATAAATCCGTGGGCAGACAGGAACAAAGTCAGCGGCACACTCTGCCAATCTTCGGGCACATAGCCCTCTTCTTTAAGATAGCGGCGCACCATGCCGGAGAACAGATCGAAACATTTTCCCTGTTCCGCCCGACAGTAAGCCAGCAGTTCCTCATCACGGATCATGAACATAATTTCGTATTGATACGGATGGTCCAGCCCAAAGCGGATAAATTCCAGCATCAGCTGTTCCACCTTGCCTACTCCTTCTTCCGGAGGTCTGTTCATCGCCTCGCCGAGCAGCGTTGCCACATGATTGAAGTCATCAACCACAATGGCATAGAACAGCTCCGCTTTTTCCTTGAAGTGATAATATAGGGATCCATGGCTGTACCCCAAATGTTGACCTATGCTGCGCATGGAGATGGCCCGATAACCCTTCGTAATGAAAAGGTGCCTTGCCGCCTCCAGAATCCTTTCCCTCGACAACTCCTGTTCCACTGCTCTTCTAGCCATAATTTTTATTCCCCTTCGCTGTAGTAAAGCTGTCTGCCCTCCGTTACTACCGATTGTCCCTGGGTCAAATCCGTTATCCATGCCTTAAAGGCATCGGCTTCTTCATTCCGCGGCAGGCATGTCAGCTTGACCTTGTCGGTGAACTCCGTTTCGCCGGTCTTGATCCCCCGGCCCCTCAGTTCATTCTCGACCTTGCCGAGCCAGGTATAATCCAATTCCACAAATACTTCACGGTGCAGAACACGGGTGATAACTTCGCCGGCTTCAAGCGCCAGTACGGCGCCGTCCGTGTAGGCCCGAATCAGACCGCCCGCTCCAAGCAATATTCCGCCGAAGTAACGTGTAACGACTATTGCCGCATTTTTGATGCCTTGGCTCCGGATGACTTCCAGAATAGGCTTCCCAGCCGTACCGCTCGGTTCCCCGTCGTCAGACTGCTTCTGAATTTCGTCCCGTTCCCCAATCATATACGCGGAACAGTTATGCGTGGCGTCCCAATGCTTCTTCTTTATGTCTTCTATAAATTGAACCGCTTCTTCCTCTGTCTCAACCGGCATGACATGTCCGATAAAGCGAGACTTGCGGATAACGATTTCCTTGGAACCGGAAGACCGCACCGTCCGGTATTGTTCCAGCATTATTCATTCATTCCTTATTCGCTGTGATCTTGAGATATACGAGGAGCAGCCCGCGGTATTGGATTACCTCTGGACTGCTCCCTGGTGAATTACTGTGGTGTGTTATGAGGTGAGAAGCTGCAATCTACTCGGTAAGTCTTGCTTCGAGCTCCGCTTTTTCTTTTTCATAGCCCGGCTTGCCGAGCAGCGCGAACATGTTCTTCTTGTACGCTTCTACGCCCGGTTGGTCGAACGGGTTGACGCCGAGCAGGTATCCGCTGATACCGCAGGCTTTTTCAAAGAAGTATACGAGATAGCCAAAGCTGTAAGGTGTCTGATCCGGGATGGTGACCACCAGATTCGGAACTTGCCCGTCCGTATGCGCGAGCAGTGTGCCTTGGAACGCCTTCTTGTTCACGAAGTCCACGGTCTGCCCTGCCAGGAAGTTGAGTCCGTCCAGATCGTCCGGATCGCTCTCGATTGTAATATGTTCCCGAACTTGATCCACTTGGATAACCGTTTCAAAAATGTTGCGGTTGCCCTCCTGGATGAATTGTCCCATTGAGTGCAGGTCTGTCGAGAAATCCACGGAGGAAGGATAAATGCCTTTGAAGTCCTTGCCTTCACTCTCCCCGAACAGCTGCTTCCACCATTCCGATACGTAGTGCAGGGAAGGCTCGTAGTTTACGAGAATTTCCGTCGTCTTGCCTTTACGGTAGAGCGCGTTACGAACAGCGGCGTATTGATAACTCTGGTTCGTCGCCACATCCGGATTGTCGAACTCATCAGCGGCTGCGGCTGCGCCCTTCATCATTTCTTCGATGTCGATGCCGGCAACGGCAATCGGCAGCAGACCAACGGGAGTCAGTACGGAATAACGTCCGCCCACATCGTCTGGAATAATGAACGACTCATAGCCCTCTTCGTTAGCGAGCGTCTTGAGCGCGCCTCTTGCTTTGTCAGTTGTAGCGTAGATCCGCTTGCGGGCTTCTTCCTTGCCGTATTTCTTCTCAAGCTCTGCGCGGAATACCCGGAAAGCAATCGCGGGCTCGGTCGTCGTGCCGGACTTGGAAATGACGTTAACGGAGAAATCCTTGCCTTCAAGAAGCTGAATCAAATGGGTGAGATAAGTGGAGCTGATATTGTTTCCTGCAAAATAAACCTCAGGCGTCTTCCGCTTGCCCTTCTCCAGATTGTTATAGAAAGAATGGGTCAGCGATTCAATCGCTGCGCGGGCTCCCAGGTAAGAGCCGCCGATGCCGATAACGATCAGCACATCGGAGTCGCTCTGAATCTTCTTAGCTGCCGCCTGAATGCGGGCGAACTCTTCTTTATCATAATCGTGCGGAAGATCAATCCATCCAGTATAGTCAGAGCCTGTGCCGGTCTTGGTATGCAATTGCTCATGGGCCAATTTGATCGGCGCTGCAAAATAGTCGATTTCGTGCTGGTTAATAAAAGACAGGGCTTTGCTGTAATCAAAACTGATTTTTTTGGACATCGGTAACGGTACCCTCCTGTTTCTCTTTCGATTTGACACGAATTGTAACAACTTTATAATAGGATACTTTAATTTCACTGGACTGGCAAGGTCCTATGGCACAGGCAAAAGGATCAATTTGAATAACACGGAACCTAGACGGAAGCGTTTCCCTTGCAGGAGCGGCTTTTTCAGGTTGGAACCTCTCTCCAGCTCGTGCTAAAATGAAAAAGATTAGGCTGGAAGTCCGGGGGAAAATGCTGATTTCGGAACAGGTCTAGTCCTTCTTCCGCAGTTATTTCCGTTCTTCTGCTACCTCTAATAGCAAAGGTGTGAAATTTTATGAAACAAATCGGATTTATCGGACTCGGTACGATGGGAGCGCCTATGGCTTCCAACCTGCTGCGGGCAGGATTTCAGGTAACGGTGTACAACCGCACCGCTTCAAAATGTGATCCGCTGGTCAAGGAAGGCGCCACTGCAGCCACTACTCTGCAGGCCGCCTCGGAAGGCAAGGACGTTATTATTACCATGGTCAGCAATGACGATTCGATCCGCGAAATTTATTACGGGCCGGAAGGGATTCTGGAAGCTCTGAAGCCGGGAGCGGTAGTGATCGACTCAAGCACGATTTCGCCGGGGCTGGTCAAAGAAATTGCGGCCGCCGTCGAAAGCAAGGGGGGGCATTTCCTTGACGCTCCGGTAACCGGCAGCAAGCCGGGCGCCGTGGAAGGCACGCTCGTCTTCATGGTCGGCGGCAGCGCCGATATTATTGAAGCCAATCGCGATGTGTTTGACGCTATGGGCAAGCTCCTGCTGCACATGGGCGAGAACGGCAGCGGCGCGGCGGCGAAGCTGGCCCACAACGCGATGGTCGGCATCCATAATATCGCGCTTGCCGAAGGCTTCTCCATCGCGGTGAAGTCCGGCGTGCCGGCAGATAAATTTCTAGATCTGATACGGAACGGGTCAGCCGGAAGCAAGCAGGTTGAACTGAAGGGCCGCAAAATTATCGAGGGCGACTTCAGCAACCAGTTCTCCCTGGAGCTCATGCTGAAGGATCTGAAGCTCGCATCGGCGCTGAGTGATGCGAGTGGTGTGCCTACTCCGGCGCTCGAATTGGCCAAAAGCCTATTTCAGTCCGGCTACTCCCAGGGATACGGCGAAGAGGACCTCTCAGCCGTCGTCAAAACCTATGAAGCCTGGATTGGTCAAAAAATAGGCGAATAGTAATAGGTTTCGCAATCATGTTAGAAAAAAGCACAGACTGCCTCTATGCAGCATATCGATCTGCATAGAGGCAGTCTGTTTTTTGGTATCTTCCGCTTTCGGAATAGCTTCAAGCGGGAACACTTAATTTACCGGCTTGCAGATTTCACGGAAACCGGCGGCATCTACTGCACTGAGACGCCTCTAGTGCTTGCGCCAAGCGGCTGTATAGGCGCCGGCGAGGCTGCCGGCGTCATCTCCGGTTCCCGGCTATCCGGCTCGGCGCTCTCAGGCGCAGCGGCTGCTCCCGCATTGTCCGTCCCCGCGGGTTCCACAGGCCAGCGGAGAACCGCTTCGCGTCCGTCAACCCACCATTTTCCTTCTCCTGAAGCGACCCGCAGCCAAGTGCCGAACCTGCCCGTCACTTTCACACTCTGCTGGGACAAAAAGGCCACCTTAGGTGCAAAAGCATCAGGATATTTGCGCAACGCGGTTTTTAGCTTGATATCGGCTTCCGCATCAATCTCTTCCACAATACCGAAATTTCCGGGAGCGGGATGAATCCACCCTGCGCCGCTTTCCGTCTGGATGCGGTACCAGTCGCCTTTGCGCGCAAGCGTTAACACCTCCTGCGGACCAATAACGAAGGAAGACGCGGTTGCTCCCGCCCCTGGATAAACCGGTGTTTCTGCGAACAGGCTCATTTTTTGATTAAGAATCTGAACACTCTGCCGCTTCAGCCAAAGTTTGTATGCCTGCGAAGCCGTATACAATGGAACCTGCCTGTTCTCAGCCCATATATTGCCGAAGGCGCTCAGCGGCAGGCTGCCCTCTCCCGCGTATTTTCCGATTTCTATGGTAAATCCCGGACGCCCGAACTCCTGAATGAACCAGTCCTTATAGCCTCCTCCCGAGGGATTTTTTTCCGGCCGGACAAGATCGTATCCGGTTAACCGTGCTAGCGAGGAGGCAATCTCCTTGTCGCGCGTGAGATTAGCGGCAAGTGTATGATAATGCCAAAAAATAATTCCGCCAGAGCTATGGTAAGAAACTGTGATATCCGGATCGATTTTATAGGTAAAATCCATCATCATTTTCACTTCAGGCGCCTGAACAGGCTTTATCCCTCTGTAATTTTGATAGTGGGGTAATTGACCGCATTTTTCATCGTACTCCAATTCGCCGGGTACTGGCGGTTCAGGTCGAGCCCCTGCATATTGGCCTTCCACCGTATAAAGTTAGGGCTGCCTCTGTTATAGCGGTTCAGCAATGCGGATGTTTCTTTCGGCAAACCGGCGGTACCCTGCTGGGAAAGAGTTACCCCGTCCGGATTGACCATCGGTACGATCCAAATGCTGACATGGTCCAGTATCTCCCTGACATCATAGGGTCCAACCGGTTTGTCGAGATCGTAGCTTTGAGCGTATGTATCGATCATTTTCATCAGCAGCGTGGTCGTCATCCACTCCCAGGCGTGATGAGAACCGTTCAGGAACAGCACAGACTCCCCGCGGCCAAGCTTTACAGCCCATAATTCTCTTCCGTAAGCGGTCTTTCCCAAGGTCTGAACGGACACCAGGTCGGGATACGCGGCTGCCAGCTTGTCAATATCCCGCTTCATAATGGAATAGGAATAGACTTGTTTCGGATTTACGATATCGGCCTGACCCTGAGCCTGAGCCCTGCCGGGCTGAAAGATAAATACAAATAGCAGTAAAATGTGGCATAGAATAATAGAATAATGGATTGACTTGTACGGCATTAGCTTCAGCATTTCCAGCCCCTTAGATCGATGTATGAATCTATCATTATATTCATCGTCTCCGGCCTGCTATTTTTGAATATTTGAATACACCATCTTAGCCTTCACATCCAAAGAGCCATGGAAAGCAACAGATCCTGTGGGACTCTCGCCTTTATGAAAAAAGAAAAGCCCCGCATTTAAGCGGAGCTTCCACATGTTCACTCTGTAATTTACAGGTTCGGGTAAGAACAGCAGTAATCGGTAACCGTGAATACTTCCAGTGAAAATTTCGAATTGCCTGGCACATGGAAGGTTTCCGCGCCGTCAATCTCCTGCCATGCTTCCGAACCGGGCAGCAGCACCTTCAGCTTTCCGGATAAAATCTCCATCGTTTCCGGGCCGTCCGTGCCGAACTCATACACTCCAGGAAGCATGATTCCAAGAGTAACCTTGAGGCCGTCCTCCAGAATCACCGTGCGGCTGGTTACTTTTCCATCATAGTAAACGTTGGCTTCTTTTTGAATGGTTGCATTGTTAAATTGACTCATCTCTTTTTCTTCCCCCTTGAATTCCCGATCATTCAAAGTATTATTCTACAGCAAAGCCTTCACGCGGTTAACGACATTTTCCACAGTAAAGCCATATTCTTTGATGACTGTGTCGCCAGGTGCGGAAGCGCCAAATGTTGTGATGCCGAGAATATCGCCTTGATCACCGACATAGCGTTCCCAACCGAAGGTTTGAGCCATTTCAATCGCAAGACGTGCTTTGACATCCGGCAGGATGACGGAGTCGCGGTATGCCTTGTCCTGCTTCTCGAACAGATCCCAGCTTGGAAGGCTGATTACGCGGACGTCAATGCCTTCTTCGGCCAGAGCCGCTTGGGCTTTAACAGCAAGCTGCACTTCGGAACCTGTGGCAATGATTTGCGCCTGAGGCTTGCCGTTCTTAGCATCGGAGATAACATAGCCTCCGCGCTTGATGTTCTCGCGGACGCCTTCCACCGTACCGGGCAGAATCGGCAGGTTCTGGCGGGTAAGCACGAGCGCTACCGGATTCTCCTTATTCTCCACCGCATAGGCCCATGCAGCGGACGTTTCGTTCGCATCGGCCGGACGGATAACGGTGAGCCCTGGAATGATGCGCAGGGATGCCAATTGCTCAATCGGCTCATGCGTAGGTCCGTCCTCGCCGACGGCGATACTGTCATGAGTCAGCACGTAAGTAACCGGCAGCTTCATAATGGAAGCCAAACGGACCGCTGGACGCAGATAATCCGTGAAGACGAAGAATGTGCCGCCGAATACCTTGAGTCCGGTATGAAGCGCAATGCCGTTCATGGCTGGCGCCATACCGAATTCGCGGACGCCAAAATAAATATTGCGGCCGTCGTACGACTCCGGCGTGAAGGAAGCCAGGCCGTTGAGGTGGGTCATTGTGGAGCTTTCCAAGTCAGCGGAACCGCCGAACAGCTGAGGCACGCCCGCAGCCAGGCCGTTCAGGGCATTACCGGAAGCCACACGGGTGGATACGGCTTTGTCTTCCGCTGTGTATAGCGGCAGCTTGGCGTCCCAGCCTTCCGGAAGATCGCCGCTCAGGACGGTTTCAAGCTGTACTGCCAGTTCCGGATAAGCCTTCTTATACTCCGCGAATTTCTCGTCCCATGCCTTGTTAGCTGCGACGCCTTTTCCCTTCACTTCGGCAAAAAGGGCGCGGACTTCTTCCGGCACATAGAAATCCTCTTCATATACCCATTTGTAGAACTCTTTCGTCAGCTTCGCTTCTTCGGCGCCAAGCGGAGAGCCGTGCGTACCGCCGTGTCCGCCTTTACCCTGCTTGTTCGGGCTGCCGTAACCGATCACGGTCTTCACTTCAATAAGCGTAGGCTTGTCTGTGACTGCTTGTGCTTCCTCAATTGCCTTGCCGATTGCCGGAAGATCGTTGCCGTCCTCCACGCGAAGCACATTCCAGCCATAAGCCTCAAAACGCTTGGCAACATTTTCGGAGAATGCGAGGTTCAGCTCGCCGTCAAGCGAAATGTCGTTCGAATCGTACAGCACAATCAATTTGCCAAGCTTAAGATGACCAGCAAGCGAAGCAGCTTCTGAGGAAATCCCTTCCATCAAGTCGCCGTCGCCGCAAATCGCGTAAGTATAGTGATCGATTACATTATACTGATCTTTATTGTACGTAGCGGAGAGCTGCGCTTCCGCGATCGCCATTCCGACCGCCATCCCGATGCCTTGTCCAAGCGGACCCGTCGTAGCGTCGACACCTGCCGTATGGCCGAATTCCGGATGACCGGGAGTGAGGCTTCCCCATTGACGGAACTGCTTCAGTTCCTCCATCGGAAGATCGTAACCACTGAGATGCAGCAGGCTGTACAGCAGCATGGAGCCATGGCCGGCTGATAAGACGAACCGGTCGCGGTTGGCCCACGTTGGATGCTCCGGGTTGTGGTTCATCGTCTTCGCGAAAAGCTGATAGCCCATCGGAGCGGAACCCATCGGCATACCGGGATGGCCGGATTTCGCTTTTTCAATCGCGTCAATGGCCAGTGTACGAATCGTCGTAATCGCCAGGTTGTCGACTGCAGAGTTTTCATCCTTGTGGATCGCTTGCTCTTTTGCCTGTTGTTCAGTCATTCAAATTGTCCTCCTCTATAAACCTCAAGAATGTCATTTTGACTATTATTGTATCACTAATGTGGAAGCATTTCCAATTGTTTTTGCCTGCCAGACGCCCCAACCTTTAAGTTTCGCAACTTGGTTTCTTTTTTATACGGTGACCGGTACTGGCTGATACATGAGGAGTACGCTACTTGACCCGGTGGCTGCGGAAATACTGGCTCCAATTCTCCGAGATGATAACCGTTACTTTATCTATCTTCGTGTTGTATTCGTTCTTAGCCGTAAAGGTGAAGGTCAAAGGCCCATTCGGCAAATGTTCAAAAGAAGGATCATAGAGCTCCCCGGTCCAAAAGGTCTTGTCGCTATCCGAAGGACTAAGCTGCGCCGTAAATCCGCCGTCCATCGTTACGTCAATCGTATCCGGCAGCCCGGTAGCGTCCGCCTGAAGCACGAATTTCTCCCCAGCCCAAAATATATTATAACCACGCGGCTGCTCCGTGTCTCCCGATATCTTTAAATTGTAGCTCTGCCGGTTGGCATTCCACTCTGCGGTGTGCTTCACTCCACCTTTTACACTCAGCAGATTGACCAAAAAATATTTGCGTGGTGAGGCCGCGCTCCAATCAAAGCCGTCGAAAACCTCGACCTCTACCGCATACTTATGGTTCTCCACTAAAGCTCCTGCCGGAACGGTCCACTGCTTCTGACTTGACGCTTGATCCCCGGACTGAACAACGATACTGCCGGTTGCCGCATCCAGTATACGCACCCGGAACCGCTGCTGCTCATCGCCGTCATCATCGGCATAGCTCCATTTCATAATCGGCGTCAGCGTACTGGAGATGGTCGGCTTGGCTGCCGTGTCGCTGGTCGGAAAGGTGAGATTCACCACGGGAAGCCGGTTTTTTACGATGAATGCATGAGAGATTTCCCGCCATAAGCCCAGCGAGTCGGTCACCACCTGGCGGATCGTAAAGGTATCGTTGGTCGTGAATTGTTTCGTAAAGTTGTCGGATACGCTGATTAAGCCCTCAGCTCCCCCACTCGGTTTCAGGTAATATTTATAGGTCAGGCTGTCTCCCTTCGGTTGATCGTCGTCATGAGCCGTACTAGTAATTTGCAACACATCGGTCCGATAAATCGGCGTTTGGATTGCATCCTTTCCGGTATCTGTAACTAAAGAGAAGCCCGGAACCGGGGGATTGTCGATGATGAACGCTTTTTCGTTGGAGATTTCCGACCAGCTGTTCTTGGAATAGGCACGTCCATATAAGGAGAACAGTTCAAACCGTTCAAATGTTAGGTTAGGCACCTGATATTTCCGAAGCAGGCCGGTGCTATCCGAATTTTCTACCGTTTTGGCCAACAGGCTGTCTTTTGTAAAGAACTCCAGCCGGTATTTTTCCTGCGGGTCATTCTCCGGATCGGCGTATGTCCACTGGATTAATGGATCTCCTTGCTTCTCGGCATCGAGCACAGTAGGATTGCCTTTAGTGCCGGAAGGAGAGGTCAACGTCATAAATGGAGCCAAATTCTGCGCAGCATTTACTTTCAGCGAGGCAACATTGGACTTGTCGCCGATCTGGTCCACGACCCAATGCTTTAGCGTATAGACACCCGGTTCAGGGAAATCGATCTCTATGTTTGGCGTACGATAAATGGTTGTCTGCCCGTCGCTATCCGTGACTTTCCAATAATACTGCAAGCTTGCCGCATCTGAAGGATCTCCATCCTCATCATTAGATGTGTACTGCTTCGTATCATATTTGAACACAGAATCCGGACCTACGATGGCCGCTGTTGGAATATGATTCTTCACGGTGAATAAACGTGTGGCATTCGAACTCAGCGAACCGTCAGATGCCGTAAGGCGCATTTCCCATCCCTCCGAAATGGCCTGCTGTAGAGAAATGCCGTTGTTTGCGATAAGGTCGCGAATCGTCAGGACCTGATTGCGGTTGCTGCCAGCATAATAATAGGGACTGTTATTTAGCCTGGCGTCCCAGGAATAGGATAGGTTATCTCCGTCTTCGTCCGGATCAGGAGTCATGTTTTCCATCGTAATGACCGTATCCCGGTACACTTCAGGCGGCATGTAAAATGCGGCTGCCGGCGGATGATTCATTACCTGTACGGACTGACTGTACGTTTCCGACCATAGGCCGCGGTTATCATGCACCTGCAAATTAATCTGATAATTGCCGATCCCGAATGCTGCGATATTGGGCGGCGTAGTCGGCCCTCCCCAATGCGACCATACCGTATTCCAGCCATCCTTGACCACTGACCAGCTATAAATATCTAGAGGATCATTATCCGGATCAAAAGACTTATCCGTAATGGTAGTGGCCTTACGGTAGGAGACAATATTCGGATTTACGGTGAATAACGCAATTGGCGGGAGGTTGCTTCCACTGCCCACTGTCCGCAGACACCAATCGCTCCAAACGCCTACTCCATTTTCCCCATCCATGTCACGCACTCTAAGGCGAATATCATATTGCTCGGTTGTCGGCAGTTGAGCAGGCGGCTGCCCGTCCGTCCACGTTTCAGCTTCGGTTTTTTTGTACTGCCATTGCCAAGCGATCAAGCCTTTATTGGATGCTGTGATATGATCGAGATCATAGGAGCTATCCGTTAATTGAAGGCTCCCGCCCACAAGCTTTGCTGCAAATAGCGCAACCGGTTTACGGTGGACATGATACGTCATGGAAGATAGATTGTCCCGGCTCCACAGCCGGTAGTTATCGAATCGGTCATCGTTTTTAGGATTGTCCTTGGCCTGAAAAGTAGCGGTGTATACTCCGGTGTAAGGAAAAGAATTATATTTTGCCGAACGCCACAGCCCGCTATCTGAAATAATCCCCATTGAATTATCAAAAAAGTTCGGATCATGGTCGTACCTGTACCGTTCCTGATGCTTAGGATCGCCTTCGTAATCTTTGTAGCTGGTACCGATATCAACCGGCGTATTAATTAAAATAAAGGATTTGTTCCTGAGCCTGTAGGAGACATTCACAGTCATCGTTTTTTCGTCCTTATAATTATACGGATCGACAACTTTGACAATAATCGTATGATGACCGGGAGGAATACCGTCACCCAAAACATCGATGGGAATGGAGAACGGTTTATTGATTAGAGCTTGGGGAATAGTCACTTTCTTATAAAATATATTGGGGATCTCCGCACTGACGACCAGATCATTGTTGTCAACATCACGGACATATCCTTCAATGTTCATTCCGCTGAAGCCCGGCTCATTTAAAAGCTGCTGCTCGCTTGGGCTCGTGATAGTGAGTGATGGGGCCGAATTAATAATGAGTGGCTTGGTCACATCAAACATGACTAAGTTGCTCCACCCATTCAATGCATTTCCCGGCTCTGATTGAATATCGCGGGCTGTAAAATAAATACCAACCTGACTAGGAACATCATAATTCCATTCTAGATACGAATCCCCGTCAGGAGGGCGGGATACATCAAATGACATCGTGTGGGCCGTCCCAGCACCTGGATTCTCAATAGTCTGCCAAGCTGTATACCTCGCCTTCATCCCGGTATTAGCATTTTGGAGCCATGTGGCAATAGTCACATATCTATTTCGTTCCATGTTTTCCCACCAATATACGTGAGAGTCTGTTTTTAGGATGAATGGACCATCAGGTACAATATCATATTCCAAATGTCTATTCGTTAAATTGAACCGAACATTTTTTAGCGTTAAACCAGGCATCTCTAAAGTTAACGCACCAATATTCCCCATACTTGAGTCATAAGGACTTGTTCGAGTAAATGGATCAATGCGTATATCCACAAAATTAATAATATTTGGATTACTGCTTGCAGCCTTTACCTGAACATTCCCCGAAAAAACTTCGGGGAATGTAAGAAGCAATAACACAACGGCCATAAACGTTGAGACGGCTTTTTTTAACTTTTGCATCATTGTTTCCTTTCTACCGTGACCAATCCACATCCGGCGCCTGATTTTTCACCTTGAAGATCCGTTCGATTACATTTTGGGTGATATCTGAATTTATAGACTGCCGATCAGCTTGAGTCACAAACTCCTCAATCGTGGGTTGCCCAAACTCTTCAAATACCGTTAATCGTACTTCGTATTGGCCGACGTCCTGTACCTTGAGATTCAGCCTACTTAAGTTTTCATTATTGAAAATCACCCAGTTTTCATCGGTAAAGGTCCCGTTGTTGTTGGAATCATACCGATATTCCCAAAGCCTACGCGCCACAATATCCTTATCCGGGGAAAAGGACATGTCATCGATTGAAATTGTGGCTTTATTCCCGTCTTCCGGATTGCGATAAACCGAACCGGGAAGGGTGAAGTAAGCAAATGGCTTTTCATCGGGCACAATTTCAAACGTTGTTTCGTTGCTCGCGGAAAGCCCCAAAGTATTCTCCACGTAGATCGTCGCCTTATATTGTCCTGGCTTTTTAAACAGAGCTTCTTTACTGAATACCCCATTTAAAGATCCGCTGTATTTAATGTCCGCATCGGTTCCGCCTGAGATAGCAGTGATGGTGATTTTGGTTTTGGAGGCAACTAACGGGTAATGTTTGGGACTGCTGCTGTAGCTTTGTATAATCACCTTCCGGTTTTGCTTCAACGTGCCTTCGGCACGGATCAGCGCGTCCGGCTTAGGTTCAATGACGGTGATCTCCTTGCTCGTGCTTCCAGTCATCATTTCATCATCCACGACAGTCAAAGCAATCGTTTGTTCACCCAAATGGTCCTTATCGTACCAAATGGTCCCTCGTGGCTTATCTATGAGTTCCCCTTCAGCGCCCGGAGCATCCCAGTAGTAGCTTTTAATGAAACCGTCCGGATCATAAGAGCCTGCCCCGCTGGCTTCAAACTCTTGTCCGGCTTTTACCCTGCTTGGCGCGTTGATAAGAGCTATAGGCGGCTTCATCTCACGCGGGGGATCAGGCGGTGACGAAGGGCCGGGAAAGCCGCCGCCCGGTGGATTGGGCGTTGTATATACGCCTGCTCTGGCCGAGAAGGATTCCTTCAAGGAGGTAATTGTTCCCGTCTTGGTCACCACTGGTTTCTTAAACCGCACAACTACGCTTAGGTCATAATCCTGACTAAAGCTGCTCCCTGTCACCTTCGCCTTGGGAATTTCAAATTGAAATGATTCGTTTGCGGTTAGGGTCTTGGTGTACACTTTTTTAGTTTTAAGCGAGCCTTCATTGTTCTTCTCTTTAGCATAAAATACCCATTCTTCGATGTTAGAAGAATCTTTATATGCCAGAAGCTCACCTTTTACGGTGATCTTGACTGGCACATTCTTGTTCTCGAACTTCGTTGGATTTGGATTCGGCTGTTCAAGGATGGCGGAACCGGTCAGCGTGACTTCGTCCGGTAATCCGTAGTCGAAGGTGACGGTTCCACCGTAGCTGTAGGTGGTGACTTTGGCTTTGGCTTCATAGTAGTAGCTGACTTCAGCAAAGTATTTCCGACCTTCTGCTTTGCCTGATAGTCCACCATCCGGTTCTGACTCCCAATTGACGCTATTAGGGATATAGTAATTTATAATAACTCTTCCATTTTTAAATGTAGGTTCTTTGTATGCATATGGTGAGTATTTTAAAATTTTAGGTACAATCGAAGAAGCAATAATATCTTGTGAATCAATGACCTCCGTCTTTGAACCGTTGTACCATTTAAGATACTCCTGCTCTCGTAATGGCCCAGCCGTTACTACGGTCTTGGGCGGGTTCTGTGAGGGATAGCCATCGGTCGCATTAACATCTTTTGTCTTCATTCGATCATTATACTCATCGTATTCATTAATTTGCCAACGCCTACCATCCGAATATAACCATATCGAATTATAAATTTTAGTATTATATAATGACTCATATGAAGATCTATATCCTTGTACTTTATCGAGAATTTTGGTATTCGACGTTCCCTTTAAAGTTATTTTTATCTTTCCATTTTCAATAGCGACCCCCCCAATCTTCTCGTTATTTCCGTTATACTTTAGGCTATTTTCCATGATAGAAGCGCTTTTCACTCCACTTGGTAATTCCAAATAAAAGGTTTTTGCACTATTATCTGAACCAACCAATCCTGTGGAAATTGGAATAGCAACCGAAGATGACTTGGTATTTGAAGCTAATGCATAATTTGAAAAGCTGAAGACTATCAGAACGACAAGTACCAGAAGATATTTTATTTTTTTCATTACACCCTCTACTTTTCGCTAACTACAAATTTTTCATCAAACTTCCCATCAAAATATAAACGAACAACAAAATACTTAAAACCATCTTCGTACATAAAAGCTTGATACGTACTGAGTTGTTGTCCTGGTTTCAAAATGAGTCTATTTAACGCTTCTTTATCATTGACTGTGCCTCTTTTTGTAGCACCCCAAACGCTATTAAGTTCTCCAAGGCCTTTAAAACTAAGAGTCCACTTTTCACCGCCAATATTATCAACCGTTTTTTTGCTATTGTTTTTCACCGTGATTTTGGTCCAAACAAAATATTTCGGATTTGCAATCAATCCAGACTGAGAACCATATTTATAAGTATTCCGTAAAGCAACTGCTTCTTTAGAGTTAAAATCATAGATCATAATCTTCTCCAGCGTGTAACTCAGCCCCCCGGCCGTCACGGTGACGGGCAGCTCCACATCCTTTTTCAAACCATACTTAAATAAGTTATCAGTCATAACTGGAACTGCCGCCTTAGTCATCGTCGTTGCCGCCACTCGCGGCGCCGTTGTGTCCACCGTGTTTGCTTCTACTCCCCCCACCGAAAACATTTGCGTGAGCAGCAGCGCGGCTGTACTTACTTTTAGAATCGTTTTTTTCATTATTGATCTCTCCTATAAAATAATTTGTGTAATTTATCGGCAAAGACTCTCGTTCAGCCAAAAGCTCCTTGCCGATAAACTGAAGGGCAATGAGCGGCGGCCCGGATCCGGAAAATATGGCAAACCCAAACCGCGTCACTGTCCTTCAAAATGGCATCCCTAATTCCAGACTGCTACTTGTTATACTTGTACTCCTGAATCGCTGGCACCTGGATGTCTTTCTGAGTTCTGGCTGTTGCGATCAGTACCGGATGCTTAGTTTTTATAACGGCAATTACAGAGGGTCCTTGTATATACTTCGTAATTCCGTAACGACTGTCTTCATAGAGAAACGGGAAGGCAACACCCGAGGATTCATCGATCACCTTGAATTCGACGACTTCCACTTTGGAACGAAGGCGGCTGCCGACGCGGGGAGTGAGGCTGTCATCCAGTCCGAGATTGGCTTCCAGCGTTTCCTTAAAACTGGATTCCGCCGCATCCCGATCGATGATCAGCCGTCCTTCCGCACGTTCCGACTCGACCATTTCCTGGGCGGCATCGTGAACAGCCATGTTGTTTGCATGTTTAAGCAGTTCCCGCTCAATGTCCCATTCCTGATTCTGCGCCTGAAAAAACCAGGTATAAATAAAGATCAGCAGCACAAAGGCAAGCTTGATAACGTAATCCATAATGTCACCTTAATCGAGATATTCGCTCATAATGGAACCATGGCCGTAGTAATACGAAGGCTGCGTCCCGCCGGAAAAGTTATACGGAAACATGGAAATCCGCGGAGCTTTGACATATACATCAAGTCTCGTTTCTCTCTCTTGAACCGTCTCCGAACCGCTGGTAATTTCAATGGACGAATCCGAAAATCCCAAAGCCTTCAGGTTATTCACGACCTCGCTTCGCATACCGGCGGTTACCATTCCTTCGGTTGCAGCCTTTTGTGTAAGGAAAGAGGTGTTGGCCTTGACCTGCAAATCCAGCAAATAATCGATGTAGGTAAAAATCGGCTGCAAAATAATAAACAAGACCAGCCACATAAACAAAGCCCGGAGAACAGTCGCCTTCATGGTCTAAACGCATACTCCTTTCAATAGCCGTAAGATCGGCAGGACCAAAAATTCGGCTAGTACTGCTCAACCTGCTTCGTATGGGCAATAATGTCATCCTGACTGCTGCCAATCATCCCAGTGGCGGACGTGATGAAGATTCCGGCAATAATAAATCCGATGGCGAGAAACAAGGCAACCGAGATCGAATCTTTTTTCATCGGCTGCTAGGCTCCCAGACTGAACGGTGCGTCAGACGTCGGATCGGCAGAGTTAAGCGGCTGCGTCATACTGACTGACGGCACGGTCGGACGATTATCGTCGGCATCGTCTATAACATCTCTTACGACTGGAATCAGAACGGCGATCACGATAGCGACACACAGAAACCCGATTGCGATAAAAAGCCCCGCAGAAATAGCATCTTTTTTCATTGTTAATATCTCCCTTTTCATTTTATTTTTTTATATGCTGATTGAATATGACAAATATTTATTGAAACAGGCCTAGATCATTAAAATTCCCCTTGATCAGCATAATGTACTGCATGGCTAATGTTACGATCATCAAAAAGGTGGCAATCGACGGAATCACGTTAATGATCGAGGAAATGTCCCCAATTAGAGACCACTTGCGCAGATATTGGTCGCTGGATATTTTGGCAATCATCTTCCCCTGCTCCCGCAAATAAGCAGCGGCCTCCGTATCATCATCCATCCCCTCCGTAGCCAGCAGAATGGACCGGATATCGCCGATAAAAGCATGGCCCTCCGGAAACCGGTCGCAAAACCATTCGATTGCCCGCTCCGGCCCCTCATCGACCACCCGTTCCGACAGCTCGTACAAATCATGACGGATGTGGACAAAATGTCCGGCAGCCCCGGCGCAGAAAGCGCCAAACTGCACGTATCCCCGCCTGCGAAGCCTGTTGTTCTCATATAGCCGGAGAAAAGAGATCAATTCGCCATCCTTTTGCACGACGGATCTCTGATGCAGCCAGGAGAGCAGCCAGCCGAACGGAAGGTAGCGAGCAGGACTCGTAAAGACGATAATCAACGCGGCGATCAGCAAATCATATGCGCTAAATGGCAAGCCACGGATATAGTCGCCGAGCACTTTTACAAGCAGATAGAGAAAGGCCGCCACATAACGAAACAGCGTGACTTTCCGCGCAGATACAGTCAGGCCGCTGGCATAAAGAAGCTGCTGAAGCCTGCTATTTTCCAGACGTTCACCGAATCCTTGCCACCTCTGCTGCAGACGCAGCATATACCGCTCCCTTTTTCCCGTGCTGCTGACGAACACAAGTAAAGCGAGATAGACGATTCCGATTACGGCGGTTAGTGCAAATAATCTATCCATACGTATCTCCTCAGTGATAATCGAGTTTCGGCTTGGCCAGTACGCTGCTGATCACAAAGGACAGAAACAGGCCTGAGACAATCACCATCAGAAAAGTCAAACCGGCTTTGGTCTGAAACTGCAGACGAAAATAGACGCCGGGCTTCAGCATATACATGAAAGTCCCGATGGAAAAGAACAGCACGACCAGATTGCCATATAGCCCCAGACTGATCGCATCGCGGCTGTTCGCCTTGACGGTCAGAATCGTCTCCCGCTGCTGCTCCATGGAGCGGTTCAGCATCAGCAGCGAATTTTTCAGATAAAAGCTGCCCTCCTTCTCGCAATACAGCAGATCCGAGACGAATTCAACGGCAAAAGTGGTGCCGACCGATTTGGCAAAACGCTGCGCTTCCTCAAAAAGCTCATGCTCGTTGCTGTAATTGGCGAAGGAGGAAGCCAGTATTTTTAACGGGGTCACAAGTACATTGTCTTCGTCCAAAAAATCGGCGGTTTTGCCCAGCAGCGCGTCGACAGGAAGGTGCGTAAACTTCGCGGCGATCTTCACCGCATCCAGCAGATGATAGCTGCCTTTCACCTTGTTATGCGCATAGACATACCGCAGCCGCAGATAGGGCAGCATTCCGGCGAGGACCGCCAGAAACAGAGGCAGCCGCCACCAATCCTGCAAAGGACGGCCGCTGTCAAACGATACCCCCTCCAAAAAAGGATTATGAAAGGACAAATGTCCAGGAAGCTCGCGAAGCGTCAACTGACCGGACAAGAATACGGCAACGGCCAAAATACCGGATTGCAGTATGAACCGCAGCACGGTGATTCCCGGCTCATAGTTTCGCTTGGTGAAGTAGAGCAGGTTGTCCAAATGTCCGTAAAACGGCAGTTTTTTTGGGAGTCCGCCTGCCTTTTGTCCGAGTAGCCTCCTTCTGCGAAAGAGCAGGTGAGTTATTGGGGCTGAAAAATACCGGATCCCCCGTTCTGTGAGCGGCTTAATAAGCAGCCAAATCCCCCAGACGATCAGCAGATGCAGCGCAAAGCGCATCAGGTAAAATACTCCATTCACTGTCATCACCGCCTTATTCGTTCAGCACGATTCTGGATTTCAGACTTTCCTTCAGCGGTCCGGACATCGGCTTCTCCTCGGCCAATCGCACTAAAATCTCCAATAGCGCTTGCGCCGCCTCCGTATTTTTCTTCCGCATTTTTAGAGCAAGCCCTTCGGTGATTTCCGCATTATAGGTCCAATCTCCGCTCTCCTCCTCCCAGCGCATCAGATCGTTCGCAAACACCGAGCTATGGGCTTCATCATAAAAGACTTCGGATATGCGCGACAGCCGCTTTTTCCCTTCTCCTGCGCTTTCCAAAATAAACACTAGCTCGCAGGCTTTTAGCGCGGAAACAAGGTGCCCCTTCATACTTCCGCCAATGCGGGTCGAGACGGCAAAAGCGCCTTGATAAGGGACATCCTCCGAATCAATAGTGTGAAAGGTTCCCGTTATGCCGTCGTACCCCTTTTCCCCGCTCCACAGGTAAAATTCCCATTCGTTGTACCGCATTTCAGTCATATAGAGCAGGTTGGGATCATGGCGCAGCGATTCTATGCCGACTTCCATCAGCTCTTCATTAGCGGCCTGGATGGGAATAATCCGGTGCCCTTTAATTTGGTAAGGCAGCGTCGATTCCGGGTGCTTCTCGATCATAACGACGCCCATGCAGGAGGCGGAACCGAGCAACTGCTCGCCGACAATCGTATTGGCAAAGGTCGTTTTGCCCGAGCCAACCGCGCCGGCAATAATTGTGTTGCGGAAGGTCATTGCCAGTGCGCGAATCATCGGTACGGCTTCTGCCGGAATGCACTTCGTACCCGCCTGATCGTCCAGATCGAGAAATTCAACCACCTGCCGCCGCATGGAAATCGTCGTAAAGCCCTCCCACACCCGGGGAGAAACCCAAATGGCAAGCCGGATAAATCGGCCGGGCCAGAGCGGATCATCCATTTTGAACTCGGCGGAAGGATTATCCTTGTTCAGCTTCTTGTTCGGATCACTCTTCAGCAGCGAACGCTTCAACTGCTCGACCCGGTCCAGTGACGGCATCTCATACGGATAAGGAACAAATTTGCCTTTCACATTGTAAAAAATTTGCCGCCCGATAATTTGCAGACCCGTCGATTCGCTGTACGCCCGATCCGTGAACCAACGGTAGGCCGGGCCAAATCCTTTCCATTCGTGAAACAGCGCTTCGGCCGCCGTGTCATAGGCTTCGGGAACGCTGCCGGTGAAAGGCGTCTTGCGCAGGTACTTTTCAATCTCATTCATGAAAAAACTGACCGCCTGCGGATCACCCGTCAGCGCCTTGGCGTTAAGCTCGAAATACGCCTCGTCCTCCCGCTCCAGACCCGCGTTCATCTCTCTTTTCATTTTTTGCAGGAAAGAAGGGAAGTCTTCCTTTCCCGGCCTGCTGCCGCGAAGAACGCTTTGTTTAAGCGAAAAAGGAGATCCTGATGCCGAAAAGACAGTTTCAACGCTTCTTGGAGCCTCCAGACTGCTCATAGGAACATCCCTTTCTTCTTGATCTCGGGCTCAAATCCGAACACGGAGAGCAGCCCCCGGACTTTTTCGTCCATCTGAGCCAGGTCCTTCTTGCCAAGCGGCAGAGTGCCTGAGATTTGCGGATAATAGGGAATATTCAGAAAGATTTCGGTGCCGAATCGGAGCGCCATACTCTTGGGAGAAACAGTCTCCTCCAGACCGCCGCGGTTCAGAATGAGCTTGAAATCATGCGGAGTGAGATCCATATGTCCCGCCAAATCCATGAGCGGCTCCAGCCTGTATTCATGCTTCGGATGAGTAACGAGCAAGCGCAGCGCGGACTTTCTCATTCCGGTATACCACGCCGCGCTCTCCGGTACGGAGCCGAGATCGGCAATGACGATGTCTGCGTTGTCTGAGGCGCGGTCTAGCAAATATTCCATCTCGTTCTCCTGAAAATCCTGGGCGCTCAAGTAATCGAAGTTACCCGGCAAATAACGGTATCCGTCCTGCATAATCAATTGATCGAAATCCTCGTCGTGGAGCCGGTTTCCCGTCAGCTTCGGGCGGAGCCGGTCCAGACTAACCGCTGATTTACGGTCGTAA
>NZ_ASSD01000373.1 GCF_000520715.1 Paenibacillus zanthoxyli JH29 | reverse complement strand
CATTTGGCGGCGCAGCCTGTCGGTGCGGCCGCCGCTGCTGAAGCCGGACGATCCGCGCTATGCGAGAAACGACAGACGCTACCGGGAGCTGCGTCCCGAAGATATTCCCCTCGGCGAGAGTCTGGAGGACACGGTCCACCGGGTCGGTGATTTCTGGGGAAACCGGATCGTGCCGCTCGTCCGCAAGAAAGAGCGTGTACTCATCTCGGCGCATGGCAACACGCTGCGCGCGCTGATTAAATATATGGAAGACATCGACGAGGCCGCGCTGCTGAATCTCAATATTCCGACCGGAATTCCTCTCGTCTACGAGCTGGACGACGATGTGAAGCCGATCCGCCGGTTCTATCTCGGCGAGGCGGAGAAGGTGGAGGCCAAAGCCCGCGAGGTAGCGGATCAGGGCAAGGTAAGCGAATGAAGCAGGCGGCTCACCAGCCCGTGAGCAAGAACAGGCCGGGAGATTGGCGGATTATCATCCTGCCGATCTGCCGGCCTGCTTCGGTTCAACTCATGGCACCATTTATTTTGCTGGCTGCAAAAATCCAAGCAGCTCGCCCATCTTAACCTTCGTGCCGGGCTCAAGTCCCGGGCGGGGGCTGAAAATGCCGGTCTCGGTCAGAAGAACCACCGTCGAACCGAACTCGAAGTAAGCGAGGTCCTCGCCGATTTCCCATACGCTTTTGTTCTCGACTGAATAGCGGATACTGCTGACGTTCATCGCGCCCACCTTCACGACCGCAACTTCACCGAAACTGTGGGCGATATAGGTGATCAGCCGCTCGTTGCGGCACAGCACGTTTTTCATATGCTTCATGCCAAATTCGTTAACAGGATAACAGCGCCCGCGAATGTGGTCGCTCTCCGTCTTTTTTCCGGTAACGGGAGAATGAATGCGGTGATAGTCGGTAGGACTTAAATACAGCACGAAAAAAAAGCCTTTCTTGTAAAGCTCCTGGTGGGGAGAGTGGTTCAGCAGCTCATCCAGATTATAATCTTGCCCTTTTACATTCAGAATTGTTCCCGATTCAATCTTCCCCATCGCCGTAATCATCGCGTCCACGGGGCTTGCCAGAGCGTCCGTCTCTTCCGTGACAGGCCGCATGCCCGGCTTCAGCCTGCGGCTGAAGAACTCATTGAGGGTCGCGTATTCCCGGGGGGCTTTCTCAGCCTGCGAGGCGGGAATATGATAGGTCCGGATAAATGCCGGGATCAGAAACCGGCTGATCCTGCTGTGGGAAAAAGCGCCCATTATGCGGGAAATCCACCTGTGCGAGGACAACTCGGTCATCAGCCGCAGGAGTCGTTTAACCATGCCTTGTCACCCTTCCGTCATACAGCGCAGCCCCAGGGTCTCTAGGCCCAGGGCCGCTCTGCATTATATTGACATAGAATAGAGGACAAATCAATGACGTTATCGCTCCGCCCCGCCTTCCAGCAAGTACCGCG
>NZ_ASSD01000372.1 GCF_000520715.1 Paenibacillus zanthoxyli JH29 | reverse complement strand
GTTCCTCCCGCATCCACCCCGACAGCTGCCGTTTCAGCCGTAAGAACTCGGGATGCTCCGTCATTTCCTCCCGGCGCGGCCGGGGGAAAGGGACTTCGACCGTATGCAGCAGCGTGCCCGGCCGCCCCGAGAATACATAGATGCGGCTGGAGAGCAGCAGCGCCTCCTCGATGCTGTGCGTGATGAACAGCACGGAGCGGCGGTTCTCCTCCCACAGCTCCAGCAGCCAGCGCTGCATCTCGCTGCGGGTGAGGGCGTCGAGCGCGCTGAAGGGTTCGTCCAGGAGCATCAGCTCCTGGGGCGCCAGCAGCGCGCGCAGGAAGGCGGCGCGCTGCTGCATGCCGCCGGACAGCATGTGCGGATACGCCTTCTCGAATCCGCCAAGTCCAACCTTCGCGAGCCAGCGCCGTGCTTCCTCGCGAACCTCGCTTCGCGCCGCGCCCTTCAGCTCGCGGGCAAGAATCACGTTATCCTCGATGCTGCGCCAAGGAAACAGCGCCGGCTGCTGCGGCATGTAGCTCACGCTGCCCCGCTGCCCGGTAACGGGAGCGCCGTTCATGCGCACGGCGCCCGCATCCGGCTTGACCAGCCCGCCGATAATGTGGAAGAGTGTGCTCTTGCCGCAGCCCGACGGGCCGATAATGGACACGAACTCCTGCCGCTTCACCGTCAGCGACACCTGCTCCAGCACCGGGATGCTCTGTCCGCGCCGGGAGAATGATTTGGTGATGCCGGAGACCTCCAGCGCAGGAGCATCGCGGTCCGGCTCCGGTGATGGCGCGCCGGAAACAGGGGGATGTCCGCCGCCAGGGGTCGCCCCTTCCTCCAAGTCTCCCTCTGAAGACGAAATGATCTTACGCGTCAACTTCAGCAGCCTCCTTCTATAACTCTTTTCCATGCCGCTTTTCTATACACGTTCTGTGCGACCCTTTCTATGCGTCCCTCCGTGCCTTCCAGCGGACCAGCCATTTCTCTAGCAGGACAACGGCGGCGAACAGCAACAGGCTCAGCAGCACGCTTAGAATAATGGCGACGAACATCCGGTCCGTGCGATACGCCGATTTTTGGATCTGCATATAGTAGCCGAGCCCCTGGTTCCCGCCGATCAGCTCCGCGACCACGGCGCCCGTTACGGCGTAGGCGGCGGATATTTTGATGCCGGAGAACAGGGAGGGCAGCGCATGGGGCAGCTCCAGCTTAGTGAAGATTTGCCGCCTCGTGGCGCCCGCCATCTTCATGAATTGAAGCATCATGCGGTCGGTCTGGGCGAGCCCACCCAGGCCCGCGACCGCTACGGGGAAGAAGCACACCAGGATAATGAGAATAATCTTCGGCAGCTGGCCGAAGCCGAACCAGATCACCAGCAGCGGACCGAGTGCGATCACCGGCACGTTCTGGCTTAAGATCAGCAGCGGGTACAGCGCGCGGGCCGTCCAGGGCACGATATGCAGCAGCACGGCGGCTGTCAGCCCTGCGGCCACGCCGAGCGGAAAGCCGATCAGCGTCAGCCGCAGCGTCGCCAGCGTATGCCCTTTGAGGGAAGAAGCGCTGGCCATGCCTTCCCGCCAAATGTCGGAGGGAGCGGGCAGCATCCATTTTTCCACATGGAACCAGGAGACCGACAGCTGCCACAGCACTAAAAACAAGAGGACCGCCACAAAGGGCGGCCAGATTTGTCTCCACCGGGAGCTCACGGGCGGTATTTCTCCGTCAGCTTGTCCATGCTGATTCCGCCCGGGTTATGGGCGATCTTCACCTGCGAGATGACGCTGGGGCAGCCCGCTTCGATCAGCGCCTCCTGCATCTCCCGGACAATTTCCAGCAGGTCGGCGAGCTCGCCTTCCATCGTCGTCTCCAGCGCGTTCACCTGATGCTTCACGCCGGAACGCTGAATCACTTCGATTGCTTTGTCCACGTATGGGATTACGTCTTCGCCTCCCGGCGTTTTCGGAATCACCTGAATGCTCAGCAGCGTACTTGCCATTCCCTATCATCCTTTCATACCGTTGATACTTTCATGACCTTAATACTTTCATACCGTTAATGGTGAACCCCGTGAATCAAGATTTTAACTCTATTAAACTTACTGCCCATCCGGCAAAAATTCGTTCGTGAACGCCTTGTCAGCCTCAAGCGGCTTGTCCAGCAGCTTCAGCCCGTACATCCAGTCGGCGTAATCTTTCCATACGGCAGCCTTCTGCTGGCCCCACCGGGCGGCATCGTCCTTGTATTTCGGGCTGAGCCATTCCTGACTGGCCTGAACGAGCTTCGCGTCCAGATCGGGAACCGCCTTGATTAGGATGTCGGCGGCCTCCTTCGGATGGTCGATCGCGTATTGATACCCCTTGGATGTCGCCTTCAAAAAGGCTTTGACCACCTCGGGATTCTCGGCGATTTCCTTCTCGCTCGTCGTCAGCACCGGCGTGTAGTAATCGAGCTGCGGCGCGTAATCCTTCAAATAGAGCATATCGAGCGGCTCGCCGCGCAGCTTCGCTTCAATACCGGTCCAAGCGTAGAAGATCCAGGCAAAGTCAATGTCGCGCTTAACGGCCGTGAAATAATCGGCCTCGCCGATCGTGACCTGTTTGACCTTCTTCACGTCGCCGCCGACCGGGTCCATAATGGCCTTCATGGAAGCTTCTTCGACCGGCGATCCCCAGCCGCCGTAGGTTTTGCCTTCAAAGTCCTTCGGCGACTTAATGCCCCGGTCAACCGGAGCCGCGAAGCCGGACGTGTTATGCTGGATAATCGCCGCGATAGATACGAGCGGCACGCACTGAATGCGGGCCAGCGTCAGACTGTCCTGCGCGCCGACGCCAAAGGCGGCTTCTCCCAAAGTGACCATCGTATCCGCGCCTGCCGCTCCCGGCTGCACAATGTCAACGTCAAGGCCCTCTTCCGCGTAATATCCGAGCTCTTTAGCGACATACAGTCCGGTGTGGTTCGTGTTCGGCGTCCAGTCGAGCGCGACCTTTACCGGCGTCGCCGCTTTGGGCGAGCTTTCGGCGGAAGCCGAAACCTCCGGCGATGCGGAAGCGGGGCTTCCCTGGGCGCCGCCCGCGTTTCCACCTGAATTATTGCCGCCGCAGCCTGCCGCCGTCAGTATCAACAGGCTGGTCAGGGACAGCGTTAACCATTTTTTTACTCCCATATATAGTCTCTCCTTTGTCTTGCCGCCCCGGGCAGCGAAGCCGGAAGCAGCGGGTATTCCCGTCTTCATTGAAGCTTACCCGCAAATCACGCAGCCGCTTGGCGGACCACGGGAGTTTGCGAATCTGAAAAGCCAAAAAAGCGCCCCTGAATATTCGGGACGCTGCGGAGTGCATGACGGCGGCGGTCTCTTAGGACCACGCGCTTAAGGCTTTCCTACGCTGGCATTACCCAGATCAGGTATAAGGGTCAGTATCTTGCGGGATACACTCTCAGCCGGCCATCATTCCAGCACCCCAAGGTCTATGAAGTTTCGGGTATTCTTGCTGTTTACGCTGTAATTATAGACGCAAGGCTCTGAAGTTGTCCAGTGCCCCGGCCCATCCTGAAGCTATCATTTTATCATACCGCCGCCGGTGTGGCAGGGAACAATGCATGGAAGACGCATCGGTGCGAAGGATGGGAGAACAGCGCGACATTTGCCGGGAAATAACCCTGGGAAATTAAAAAATCGGGATTTGGAAAAAAATTACGCGAATTGTGGCGGATATTTGGGGTGAATTTCCGTCTTTTCCAGAAAAACATGCTATAATGACCTCAGATTGTTGCATTTTTTGTAGGCCCAAAGGAGGGTGTTCATGAACTGTATTCATTGTTCCCCTATTGAACCCATTGAAGACAAGGGAATCCTAAAGATTCGACGCGCGTCTCCTTCACTTGCATCGGCTGTTCAAGCGTCCGGTTTTAAACTTACTTTTCGGGAAGAAGTGTGCGAGATTTCTTACAGCACCCGGGAACAGCTGCTGAATGTGATGAAGCTGATCGAATCCGCGAAGGAAGCGGCGCTTCTGACCATATCCATCATCGGGACGGAACCTCCAAGCGAGTTGGAACGGTGGATGTCGCTCTCCCAGCTTCAGGTCCGCTTCAGCAATTATTCACTCATCGATATTATAGCCAATAAAGAATTTTGCAGCTATATGCAGCCGATTGTCGATGATTCCGAACAGATTGTCGGCTTTGAGTTTTTGCTGCGGCCGCTGCCGCAAGGTACGCCGTTTCAGCCGCATATCCTTTTTGAGGTGGCAAGACAAAGCGGATTTCATTCCTTTCTGGACCGGGCCGCGCGCATTTCCGCTATTGAATCCAGCGCCAGGCTGCTGCCGCACGGAATTAAACGGTTCATCAATTTTCTGCCCTCCTCCATATACGATCCGCAATACTGTCTGACCCACACCTTTGAGGCGATAGAACAGCAGGGACTGAGACCGGATGATTTTGTGTTTGAGGTAGTGGAAACGGAGGAAATCGGCGATATTTCGCACCTCATGCAGATTTTTGCCGAGTGCCGCAGCCATGGCGCTTTTGTTGCGCTCGACGATGTCGGCGCGGGCTACTCCACGGTAGAGGTGATGTCCAGCCTTCAGCCGGATTATGTGAAAATTGACCGGGGGCTGATCAGCTTTTGCGATCAGGATGCAAGCAAGCAGAAGGCCGTTAATGAGATTATAGAGAGAGCCGGAGCGTTTGGCGGAAAAGTGCTGGCCGAAGGAATCGAGCGGCGGGAGGAATTTCAGTTCTGCCGGGAGCTCGGCATTCACTTGGCGCAGGGATACTTGTTCGGCAAGCCTGCGGCAACGCCGCCAATCCATTTTCTGCATGCAGCCGGGATGAGTTAATATAGAATAATAATGCCTTCCCGCGCCGGAGTCTTCTGACTAAGCCCGGCCGGTAAGAGGGATAAGGAGGGGGTGCTGCCATGAGCGGCACTTTGCTGTATATCGAGGACGATCCGCAAATTGCCGGCCCCGTTGCCAGAGACCTGAAGGACCGCGGCTATGCCGTCCGTTGGCTGC
>NZ_ASSD01000371.1 GCF_000520715.1 Paenibacillus zanthoxyli JH29 | reverse complement strand
ACAGCGGTCAAAGCGGCGGCGGTCGCCCGCCAGAAATATCAGGCTTATACCCGAAACAGCCGGATTAGCTGGTCGCTGGTCAAGGCGCCGACCCGGGCCTGGGCCGGCAAAGTGTTCGCCGATCTGCCGGAGGAACAGCGCATTGACGCTATGTGGGAGGCGATCTTCCAGATGAACCGGGTCGAAGCGGAAGGCGATCCCGTCGCCGCATGGCAGAGGCATATCGCCAATCTGAAAGAAAGCCAGGAGAAGCTGAACGCCAAACGTTACAAAAGTCTGCATTACCGCGCCCCGGGAACCGATCTGCGAGTCGAGCTGCCGGAAGGCCATTTATGGCGGGCCGCAGGCGGGGAGAATGAACAAGGCGTCTATTTTGTCGCCAATATGCCGACGGAGGAAGTATACACGATGCCGCACCGTACCGGCGTGAACGGAACCGTGAGCAGTACAATGCCGCTTAATCTGAACGGACGGCTTGTGGATGGCATCACATTGACCTTCAAAGAAGGGAAGGTAACGGAATTTGACGCCAGGGCCGGACGCGAGCATCTGGCTTCCCTGTTGGAGACGGACGAAGGCGCATCCTATTTGGGCGAGATGGCGCTTGTTCCGTATGATTCGCCGATATCGCGGCTGAACCGGGTTTTTTACAATACGGGCATCGACGAGAACGCCTCCTGCCACTTCGCGCTCGGCAGCGCCTATCCCGTCAATATTGAGGGAGGAACGAAGCTAAGCCGGGAGGAGCTGCTGGCGAAGGGGGCGAATGTCAGCCTGACGCATGTGGATTTTATGATCGGATCGGCAGAGCTGGATATTGACGGCGAGCTGCCGGACGGAACGATTGAGCCGGTGTTCAGACAAGGAAACTGGGCGTAGGCGAAAGGGCCGCGCGGAGGATTAGATTGCATCGCCGTATATTTATAGATGGCTGGTGTTTCGAACCACATGTAAAATAACGGAAGGGATGGGAGGCGGGCAGCCTCCCGTTAACTTTCCATTGCCAAAAAACGGAGTTTATTTTATGATCACTTTAGTACAATCGTTCTATATTTAAGGGGAGCAGTGAGGTATAGTGGCCAAGAGAAGCTATGACAGCGAACGGGTCCGGCAGGATGTGCTGAAGGAAGCCGAAGGGCTGTTCTCGCGAAAAGGGTATACCGCCACCTCGATCGCAGATATTTCCAAGGCGACTGGGCACAGCAAGGGTCATATTTATTATCACTTCAAGAGCAAAGAGGAGCTGTTCGTCGCTCTGGCGCAGCAGACGATGCGAAGCTGGGGGGAGCGATGGCGGGAGCGAGCTTTAACCTGTTCCTCGCCTTCGGATAAGCTGTACGCCATTGCCGATTTCGTGATGAACAACTATAAGCAGGATCTTCTGAAAGCGGGCCAGGAACTGGCAACGCTCTCCGATGTGCAGCCGTCAACCTTGCAGGCGCTGTATGGTTTGGCGAGCACGCCGATAGGGGCTTACCGCGAAATCATTGGGGAAGGAATGGCAAACGGCGACTTCAGGCAAGGGGACGCGGATCGGCTTAGCCTGCTGTTCAGCGGTTGGCTCGGCGGGCTTCATGCGTTCGTGCACACGCTGGACAAGGATACGCTGCAAGAGCTGTACCGGGAGACGGTGTCCTTGTTTCTACGGGCGATTTCCGAGTAGGAAACCCGTATTTTTTTCAGAAAATTAGAACGATCGTACAAATTTAAAGCGAAAAGGGGAATGCCGCATGGAATGGTTGTATTGGCTGCTTTCGGGTGTAAACGCGCTGATGTGGGGAGGCGTGGCGTTATTGTATACGGCCAAGGCGGGACAGATCGGTCAACTGTACAAGACGGAGGTGAAGCCGCTGGAAAAGCCCTCGCTGATCTCGGTGATCATCGCCGCCAGAAATGAGCATAAAGCACTGGAACGCTGCATTCGCTCGCTTGCTGGTCAGACCTATTCGAACCTTGAAATTATCGCTGTTGACGACCGCTCTACAGACAGCACCCGGGCGATTATCGAAGAGATGGTGGCCAAGTACCCGAGTGTATCCGGAGTATGTATAGAGGATCTGCCGAAGGGCTGGATGGGAAAAAGCCATGCTTTGTACGAGGGAGTGAAGCGGGCGAACGGAGAGTGGCTGCTTTTTACGGATGGGGATATCCTATTTCAACCGGAATGTGTATCCAAGGCGGAAGCCTACTGCCGGAAGGGGCGGCTTGATCATTTAACGCTGATTCCCGATTTCCACGGCAGTCATTTGTTCTCGAAATGGTACGGCGCATTTATCTTCCTTAGCGCGTCGAGCTTCGGCATGCTCTGGAAGGTGAAGAATCCGAAAGCGCCGCAATCTTTTGGCGTTGGAGCTTTTAATCTGGTCAAGCGCAGCGCCTATGAAAAAATCGGCACTCACGCGGCTTTCTCTTATAACTCAACGGACGACGCCACGCTCGGCTAACGAATCAAACAGGCGGGCTGCCGCCAGGATGCTACGTACGGAACACGGATGATCGCCGTCTGGAACTGGTATGAGAGCCTGGGACAGTTACTCGGGAGTGTGGAAAAGTCGGTGTTCAGCTTTCGGAACGCTCTAATCACAACCTTATCCTGTCTGCTGACAATGCTTTATCCCTGGGCGGGTCTCTTTATCGGTCCGATGGTTCCGAGAATACTCAGCGCGGTGAGCGTGCTGTCTGTATTCTGGCTGTACTACGTTTACGCGCGCCATGCCGGCGGCGGCCGGTGGTACGGAATTGCCCACCCGCTAGTCGGGCTTTGCCTTATATTTGGCGGGCTTCGCGGCGCTGTCCGCGCTTCCCGAAGAGGCGGCATGACCTGGCGCGGCACCACTTACGATCTGAAAAATCTGAAATCCTGAGCGTTGTGACATTGATCACGCCCTTTTTGTAAAATTTTTAAGAAAATCTAAGGAAACATGAAAAGTCATCATAGAGGAGGCATAACAAGCTAAAGGAGGCCAAAATGGGCGCAATCAGAACGTATTTGAAGCTTGGCGAGTTGTTGGAACGTTATCCGGATAAAGAAGGTGTGCTCAAGGAGTTTTTTGATGCGGGCTCGTCAGAGGAGCTGCTTCGCCGTTATGGAGCGGACGTTTACTTGAACCGGATGCTGAAGAGCGAAGCGAAACCGGCGGACACCCTGCTGTCGCTGCTTAATGAGGGAGAGGAAAATCAGCCGCTGCCCGCAGCGGGAGAAGTGGATTTTCTCGGAATGACCATCTGTTTGATGCGCCAGCGGTTTCAGGCTTGCTTCGATGATTGGATGACGGATTATCGGGAAGTGACAGGCGGAATCTTTAATTGTTACCTGCCCCGAAATTGCGGAAGCGGCAACCCGTACCGGAATGTCTGGCAGGCTGAGAACGTCCGTGACTTCCCAGGCATCGTGAGCGGCTGCGGCTTTAGCGATTTTTTCCGTGCTGAGTTCCGGGACAATCTGCTTACGAAGAATGTGTTTCAATCCATCGACATGCCGATTAATGCTTCGCTTTCCCAGGAACTGCTTGATCCCTTTGGCGCTTACACGCTGTATGGAATCTATCCCTATGTGATGTTGATCGACGAGACCCGAATCGGTTCGCTGCCGCGTCCGAGAGAATGGGCCGATTTGATGAATCCCGTCTACGAAAATAATGTCATTGTCATCGGTTCCACCGAAAAAGTATCGGAGCTGCTGATGATGTATACGCATAAAGAGCATGGCGATGAAGGAATACGCCGGCTCGGCGTGACAATCAAGGACGGCTGGCACGGTTCCAAGATGGCTAAACACGCAGGAAGCGGTCTAACGGAAGGCGCGGCGATTTATGTGCTGCCTTATGCTTTTGCCCGGTATAGTCCGAGACCGGATAAAGTATCCGTCGTGTGGCCGGAGGACGGAGCGATCGCGAATCCGCTGTTCATGCTGGTCCGCAAGGACCGGTATCGCGATCTGGAACCGATTGCGCGCTATATGACCGGTCCGCAGCTTGGCCGCGAGGTTGCCGCCTGCTCCTTCCCGGCGCTTAATGCCGAGGTGGACAACGGACTGCCGGCGCATGCCAAGATGAAATGGCTGGGCTGGGAATACCTGCGTTCCATCGATCTTCAGCAGTTGAAAGGCCATACCCAATCGCTGTTTCAGCAGAATTGGAAGAGAAACTCCCGTGTAGAGGTTTCCAAATAAGGAGAAATGAAATGCAGATTAACCCGCAGGAGTTCAGCGTAAATGGGCTAGGCTATACGATTAGATCCGCAGTTGCCTGTGACGCGCCAGCTTTATCCGAAATCAGAGTGCGGATTGACGGAGAGACAGAAAATTTGGACAGAGAGCCGGGGGAGGCGTTCATAGATACACCCGGTTTTGAGCAGATGATTAGAACGGATACGGAAAGAAAGAGAAACCTATTCTTAGTTGCGGCAGTTGATGACAAGATCGTCGGATTTTCAAGATGCGAAGGAAATCCATTGAAACGGTTCTCCCATAAAGTGGAATTTGGAATATGCGTATTAAAAGATTATTGGGGATATGGCATTGGGAAAAATCTGTTACAAGAATCTATCTCTTGGGCAGATTCAAACGGTATTAAAAAAATAGCTTTAAATGGTGTGCTGGAAACAAATAGTAAGGCCATAGAGCTATATAAAAAGTTTGGATTTGAAGTAGAAGGGGTTTTAAAAAAGGACAAAGTCCTTGCTGACGGGACTTACTATAACACCATTGTTATGGGAAGATTTAATGATCAACTTTAGAACCAAAAACCTTCCTAACCCGCAAATTTGCTATGGCTTTAACATCGGAATTTTGGGATTGACGAAGAGAATAGCCTCGTCAGTCTCAAGGTTCCAATCTCATATAAACGCTTCTCTCTCTAAATCCGAGCGACTTCCAAAATGCATAGGCTCGTTCATTCCAGAACATCACCTAAGGTATCCAGCAGCTCCAAATCGGTCTCCCCACAGGTCTTTATGACCAAGTTGTTCATGTATGTTTCCTCCCAAAGCAGAATCCTGCATATCAATATGACCGCTATACTTTCCATTTTAAGTTACCACGGAAGCCGCACAAAGCGCCAGGGCCGGGAGTAACACAGAATTAAATAAGGCTGCATCCGCGTTAGAGAAATCTAACGCGGCTCAGCCTATTTCGCTTTTACTCTTTAATCGAGAGGTGCGGTCATCAGATTTTAAAGCGGGAGATCAGCGACTGGAGGTTTCCCGCCATACTGTTTAAGGATTCGGCTGCGGAACGCATTTCCTCGCCGGAAGCCAGCTGCTCCTCGGTTGCCGCGGCAATTTCTTGCGTGCCCGCTGAAATATCGCTTGTTCCAATTCCTACGGTTTCCATCGTTTGCGATACGGCTGTGAACTGGCCGCGCACAAGCTGCGCCGAGTCGGAGATTTCCGACGTTTTGCCGGAAACCTCGCTTATAGAACGCAGGATCTCTTGGAACTGATCCAAGCTAAGACTCGTTATTTCGTTCCCTTCGGCGGTTCTGGCTTTGACGTCCGTCATGCTGCTGAGCGCCAGATTGGCGTTCTCGCGAATGTTTGCGATGAGTGTGTTGATTTCTTTGGCCGATTCAGCGGAATAGCCCGCCAGCTTTTTCACTTCCCCGGCCACTACGTTAAATCCGCGGCCCGCTTCGCCCGCTCTTGCCGCCTCGATTGAAGCGTTGAGCGCAAGCAGGTGGGTCTGCTCGGAAATTTCGTTGATCAGCGAGGTAATCTCCGCGATCTTCACCGTCTGCCCGGAGAGCAGGGTTAATCTCGTATCCGCCTCGTCAACCGCCCGCTTGATATCATTCATCTTCTCACCCATTCGGGCAATGCTCTGCTCACCGGCACCGGCCCGCTCTTGCATGCCGAGCGAAGCGGAGGCCATATCGGAGGAGTGGAGAGAGATGGATTCGATCCTTTCCAGTGATTCGCGCGTCTCTGTTGCATTAACGGCAGCAAGTTTATTTTGCTCGAAAGCTCTGTCGGCAATGGTCTGCATGGACCCGGCGATAAGCTGTGATGTGGACCTGGACTGCTCGACGCTTGCGAAGAATTGCTGCGATACGGATGAAAGATGGTTGGTGGCTTCGCCGACTTTTCCGATGATATCCCTTAAGGAAGCGACAAAAGCATTGAAACTTCCCGCCAGCATGCCAAATTCATCATTTTGAGCAATATGTATCGTTCTTGTAAGGTCGGCTTCACCCGCCGCGATTTCATTCATCTGCTCATTAAGCAGTCTTAAAGGTTTCAAAATGATTCGTAGAAGCAGGATGGAGGCGGCTGTTCCAAGGATAACGCTTAAAACGGCGACCGTGAGCAAAATGGTTTGAGAGCGGGCTGAGTTTTCTTTAATATACTTCTCAACCGGAGCAGCCTCCTCCGCAAGAAGCTTAACCACTTTTTCAACGGCCGGATTTACATTTTGTTTCCGCAGACTTCGCTCTTGCTCGAAATGGATATTTTCGGCCTGCTGCACAGAGCCGCTCCCGCGCAGGCGCACCAGTTCGCCGTTCAATTGGAACAGCTTCGTCAAAGCGCTCTCGATCTCTTGCATCGCTGAGCCGTACTTGTGCTGAAGTACAGGGGCCATGGTTTGCAGCAGCTTGTTAATATTGTCGATCTTCGTTTGCATTTCCCCTGTGAATTCCGCCCCGCCGGTAAGCAAGTACCCTCTCTCGTCATTTGCCAGCCCGGCCAGCAGATATTGAACCTGCTTCATGTCCCGCTGCAGTTCATTCAGTTCGCGCAGCTCCTGCGCTTCTTCCGCTATTCCACGGATCGATGTTACAGCCAAAATACTGCTGCCGGCAAGCGCTGCAATCAGCAGCGAGACCAGCACGATTAATTTACTTCTGACTTTCATTTCCATTCCTCCCGAGCTTAAATACTCTTATTTATATCGGGAGGTGTTACCTGTTTTGTTACACTACAGTGCCGAAAGATTTGTCAGAACTCCGCAGTGTACTGTCCCGCTTCAGGCGTACGCTACATCAGCTTCCAATCTTCCTGTTCCTCGGTATACACGGCGACGAGCACAAGGGCGGTATCTTCCCCGATATTTTGGACCTTGTGGGGAGCGCAAGCATTCCAGCTGAATGAGTCGCCTTCCTCTAGCACCGCCGCATCCTCTCCCTGCTCGGCAAGAATCCTGCCCCGGATAACCAGATGGGTCTCCTCGCCTTCGTGGGCACGTGGAGCTTCGCCGGTAGATGACCCGGGAGGGAACTCGACGAGCACCATCCGCATATTTTTCGTTCTGCTTAAATGGGATACTTTTAATTGCTCGGGTCCGCTGGTAGTTTGCGGGCGTTCCTGGCTCCGGACGATATGCATTTTTTCTTCTTTTCGCAGCAGCAGGTAGGCGAGCGGCACACCCAGCGCCTGGGCGATGCTTTCAAGTGTCGCGATGGACGGAGAGGTTTTATTCGTCTCGACCTGGCTCATGAATCCTTGCGACAGCCCGGTCAGCTCGCATATTTGGGCGATTGTAATATTTTTGCGTTTACGTATGGAGCGGATCGTGGAACCGATATCCACAGGCAGTCACCTCGCTTGAAGTTATGTAGGGATTCCAATATTTTAGCATTTTCGGCTGCGGAAAGACCAATCCAATTGAATAGATACTAAGAGAATAGGTTAATAGATAACAATTAGTAAGAAACTATATTTATGATTGACAAAACGCATTTTATTGATTATGTTTATTTACACAAAATAAAAGTTTATATTACTTATATTTTGAGAGGAGAAATGAATAATGAAAAACACAGTGACGATTTTGATGAGAGTGGTACTCGGCGTCTTATTCCTGGCTCACGGGATCAGCAAGCTGCAAATGGGTCTCGGCAACGTCGCGGGATGGTTTGACAGCATCGGTCTTCCCGGATTTTTAGCTTATGTCGTGGCAGGAATTGAGCTCATTGGCGGGATTATGCTGATTCTGGGTCTGCTCACGCGCTACGTATCGGTGCTGCTGATTATTGTGCTTCTTGGCGCAGTCTTTACCGTAAAGCTGTCTGCCGGCCTGCTCGGCAATGGACAGTCCGGGGGATATGAGCTTGATTTGACCTATATCTTGATCGCTCTGTACCTGGCTGTTGCAGGCTCATCTGGCTTATCACTGGATCGCGTACTCTTTCGCAAAGGCGAATAAAGCTGATGGATACCCCATACGAATACAGCGTTGTGCTGCCGGATGGCTATAAGGAGGGTGAGCGGTATCCGGTACTGTTCACTCTTCACGGGAAAGGCACGAATGAGCGGAATTTGCTCGGTTTAGCAGAGCCGCTCAAGAGCAAGTTCATTCTGATTGGCATTCGCGGCGACCTGCCCATGAGCCAAGGCTATCAATATTATGAGCTGAGAAGCCTCGGGAATCCGATCCGAGAAATGTTCGACCGCGCGGTAGCGCAGTTGGAGGCTTTTATTGAACACGCTACGGAAAAATATGCGGTTGATCCCGCGCGGCGCTATGTGCTGGGCTTCAGCCAAGGGGCGATTCTGGCGATGACGCTTGCGCTTACCATGGGCGATAGAATCAAGGGAATCGTGGCGCTAAACGGTTATATCCCTGATTTCGTAAAGACGGAATACCCGCACCGCAGCGTGATGAACATGTCCATTTTTATCTCGCACGGCGAATTTGATCCCGTATTCCCGGTCAAGATCGGCTATGAGACGGCGGCTTATTTCAAGAATCTGAACGACCGCACCGTCTTTATGACCTACTCTAGCGGGCATGAGGTGACCGAGTCGAACCGCCGGGATCTGCTGAGCTTTTTGCTGGAAGACAGTCTTGGCGCACATGTAAAGGAGTGAACCGATATGATGCCGTCTTACTTTGTTGCGCACGGAGCGCCGTCGCTTGTGATTGAAGATCATGAGTATACCTCTTTCCTGAAAAATATGGCCGCCACGCTTGAGCACAAGCCGAAGGCCATTGTCATCTTCTCCGCCCACTGGGAGCATAACGTCCAGCAGGTCAGTGCGGTTAACACGCACGGTACCATCTACGATTTCTCCGGGTTTCCGGAGGAAATGTACCGGATGACGTACCCGGCTTCCGGGGACGCTTCGCTTAGCGAGCAGGTATTGTCGCTGCTGAATGAGGCAGGGATTCCAGCCGTGCCGGACACAAGCCGGGGGCTCGATCACGGGTCCTGGGCGGTGCTTAAGCTGATCTATCCGGATGCGGACATTCCCGTCGTGGCGCTGTCGGTGAACCGATATTTGGACAATGCTAAGCAGTATGAAATTGGAAAAGCGCTGGCGAAGCTGCGGGAGCAGGACGTTCTCATCATCGGCAGCGGCGGAATTGTCCACAATCTGCGGCAGATCAAGTGGGGCGCCGGAGCTGAATCCGTAGATGCATGGGCGCTTGAGTTCGATACCTGGATAGAGAAGCGTCTGGAGGACTGGAATGTGGAAGAATTATTCCGTTACCGGGAGCTTGCGCCATACGCCGAACGAGCTGTACCGACCAATGAGCATTTCATTCCGCTGCTGCTGGCGATGGGAAGCGGGGATGCGCTCCGGCAAGCGGAGCTTCTTCACCGAAGCTACCAGTGGGGGAGCCTCAGCCTGACGGCGTGGCGGTTCAACTAAAGCGGGAGAACGAAGACAGAGGCCGCCTCGCCTTCACCAAAAAAACCCATCCTCCATTTGCGGAAGGATGGGTTCGTCCATATATGGTAGAGAGGAGGACGAGCGGCTTAAGTACTGCTTACATCGTTACATGGCGTGTTCGAAAATCTCCATGATTTCATCTTGCGAGCCTTGGACCGGATTGGTCACGCCGCATGCATCCTTCAGCGCGTTTGCCGCAAGCACCGGGAAGTCTTCCCGCTTCACGCCCAGCGCCGACAGTCCGGACGGGATGCCGACCCGCTCTGCCATCACCTCAATGGCCTCAAGCGCAAGCGCCGCGCCTTTTTCCGGGGTGACGCCGTCGACATTCCGGCCGAGCGCCTGCGCCACTTCCTTCAGCCGCGCCGCGGCTTTAGCCGAATTATACCGCTCGACATGCGGAAGCAGAATGGCGTTACAGACCCCGTGGGGCAAATTGTATAAGCCTCCTAGCTGATGCGCCATCGCGTGGACATAGCCAAGACCCGCGTTGTTGAACGCCATACCGGCTAGGAATTCGGCATACGCCATCTGCTCACGCGCTTCCTTGTCCGATCCATCGTCTACGGCCCGGACGAGATAATCCCGGATAAGATTAATCGCCTTAAGGGCGCAAGCATCGGTAATTGGCGTCGCGTTGATTGAGACATACGCTTCAATAGCATGAGTCAGCGCATCCATTCCGGTGGCGGCGGTCAAGGATTTCGGCATCGCCATCATCAGGTCGGGATCATTAACCGCGATCAGCGGCGTCGTATGCTTGTCGACTATCGCCATCTTGATATGGCGTACCTCATCGGTGATGATACAGAACATCGTCATCTCACTGGCCGTTCCAGCCGTCGTATTTATGGCGATCAGCGGAGCGGCGGGCTGTGCGGACTTGTCCACGCCCTCGTAATCTCCGATTTCTCCGCCGTTTCCGGCCAGCAGCGCGATTCCCTTGGCACAATCATGCGGCGAACCGCCTCCGAGCGAGACGACGCAGTCACACGCGGAATCTTTGTAGAGCTGAAGCCCCTCGCGCACGTTCGTCACCGTGGGATTCGGCTGCGTTCCGCTGTATACAGCGGAGCCGATTCCGTTTTGATTCAGCATATCCGTGACTTTGGCGGCAATTCCGATGTCCACGAGCGGCTTGTCGGTAACGACAAGCGCTTTTTTATAACCGAGCTTACGGATTTCTTCACCAGCGTCCGAGAGCGCTCCAGACCCCATCAGACTCATTCCCGGCATCATAAATTTTGCTTTACCTGACATTTCGGCACCTCGCTATTTGTTGGTTGGAAAATAATGTGATATCCTTGCTCTAATATTAAAAATAAGGCTTTAAACATCAAAAAACTAATCGTAACTGCGGTAAAATACACGAAACTTTAGGAGGATCGCATGGAAAAGCTTTTAAAGAACTTTAGCCGGTATGATGAACTGCACTACGGATTTCAAACCGATTTAATCCGGATTCTATATTATGATCTGCCTGAGCATTACTACGAGCAGTACTCGTCTTATGAATGCTCCAAGCTGTGCACGATTTTGGATGGGGAGAAGGAAGTGCGGATTAATAAAACGGAGAGCTTTCATTATAGGTCTGATGAAATGATTCTGCTTCCGCCGCACTCCTCGGTCGAAATGTCGATAGAGCGCCAGACGAAAGCGCTTGTATTCGAGCTGGGCGATGAACTGATTGAGCGCTTGGAGCCGGTGGTAGGCGAAGAATTCGGACTTGTGGAGAAAGCGACGGTCGGAGATGTCGTAAGGTGCGGATTGAGGAGCGAGGAGATGGACCCTATGGTAAAGGCAATCAGCCGGATGAAGAACTACATGGCTTACCCGGGAGACAGCAAAATCTTTCTGGTCGACCTTGCGGCGCAGGAACTGGCCTATCATCTGCTGCGCATCCGGGCCTTCCGGCTAAGTCTCCGTAACGAAAGCAAACATCCCGTGTTCCGCGCCATCCGTGACATCCATGCGAAATTGTTAACGCTTTCATCCGTGAAAGAGCTGGCAGGCAGCTATAATATGTCGCACACTCATTTTACCCATCAGTTCAAAAGGATAACGGGTCTCGCCCCGCTCGAATACATCACCCGCGAAAAAATGAAACTCGCTAGTAAGCTGCTTCAGGAGCTCACGGTTACGGAGACGGCGATGCATCTGAATTACGACAACATTTCACACTTCATCGCTTTGTTTAAAAAACAGTTTGGCATCACGCCTAAGCAGTACCAGCTCAGCCGTCATCCGCAGGGTAGCCGCATTTAATGCATCAAGTATATGGCGCGTATCCGAAAGCGATTACCGAAAGATCCGCTGCCAAGGAGGTGAGGAAAATGAACCAAATTTCCGGAGTTTATGACAAGTCTGAAGGCGCTGGCCAAGAACAGGGGATATGTGCAAGCGGATGGAGGCGATACGGTCGTTTCGATTGAGATGTATCAAGATTTTCCGGTGGAATTGCCGCCGGGAATCACTCTCCGTGACGGACAGAGGCTGAGCGACCGGGATAAAGCTGTCGGCCATATTATGGCCTTTAATTACCCGAATACGGAAGACGCGAAATGGACGCTTGAATATTATGGAGAGCTGCGGAAGGCGCCGGGTTACCGCCCCGAACTGGATTTGGCTGCGGTTAACGGACGGGGAGAGGTGGTGTCATTTTGCAATATATTTTGGGATGACCGGAACAGGATAGGTATGCTTGAGCCTGTAGGCACTCATATCGATTACCGGCGGCTCGGACTGGGCAGGGCGGTCATCTATGAAGGCTTGAATCGGCTGAGAGCAATGGGAGCGGTCAAAGTATATACGGGTCCGACGCAGCCTTTCTATGAAGCGATCGGATTCAGAACGGAAGTGACGATGAAGCGCTGGTCCAAGAACAGTTCAGGAACTTAAAAAATTTGAAAAAAGTTCATTGACAGAGCGAGCAATCTTCTCTATAATCCACATTATCCGTTAATTCACATTGAAATAATATGAATTTAGCAATGAGCTGACCGGACCCCCGGAAGCTGAGCCTCCTAATGGATTTGGAGCGCTTGGCTTCCTTTTTTCATCCGCAGGATTGTGATTATTATCACATATATTGCTGCTTCATGTACAATCGTATGCCAACCAGTTCACTGGAGGCTTGAACTTAGACCATTCATGGCGGGGACAAGTCTCTTTTTTTAGATTAAAAAGGGATTCGGCAACTTCATCGAAAAGACTCCAATAGGAGTTTTTCTCAAAATATCAGAAAGTATAAGCTTCGCGCTTATCCTTAACCTGATATTTTTACGAGAAACGGATGCCTTCCTCTTCCAGAGGACGGCGCAGCCGTTTCTTCTCATAACCTGCATCTTCTGCAGTTCAAATTGAAATGGAGGAACAAGGTATGACAAGAATCGCTAGTAAACTGACGGACCTTATAGGCAACACTCCGCTATTGGAGCTTAAGGCCTTCAACGGGGAGAAAAGTCTGGGTGCGTCGGTGATAGCAAAGCTGGAATACTTCAATCCGGCAGGAAGCGTAAAGGACCGGATCGGTTATGCGATGATCAAGGATGCGGAGGATCAGGGCCTGATCGGTCCTGGGACCGTTCTGATAGAGCCTACAAGCGGTAATACCGGAATCGCGCTTGCTTTTGTAGCTGCGGCCCGCGGATACCGGCTGATCTTGACGATGCCGGACACGATGAGTATAGAGCGCCGTAATCTGCTGAAGGCGCTCGGCGCGGAGCTGGTGCTGACTCCCGGCGCGGAGGGCATTAAGGGCTCTGTCCGCAAGGCGGAAGCGCTGGCGGCGATTACCCCGAATTCGTTCATTCTGCAGCAGTTCAACAATTCGGCCAATCCTAAAATCCACCGTCAGACAACAGCCGAGGAAATCTGGCGGGATACGGATGGGAAAGTAGATATCTTCGTCAGCGGAGTCGGAACCGGGGGAACGATTACCGGAGTAGGAGAAGTCCTGAAAGAACGGAACCCGGATGTGCAAATTGTGGCTGTGGAGCCGTTTGATTCTCCAGTTCTCTCGGGCGGAAATCCCGGTCCGCATAAAATTCAGGGACTTGGCGCCGGATTCGTTCCGCTCATTCTGAACCGGGAAATCATAGATGAGGTGTTCAAGGTACGGAACGAAGAAGCACTTGAAACGGCGCGGGAATTGGCGAGTACGGAAGGGCTGCTGGTTGGCATCTCCTCGGGTGCGGCCGTCTTTGCAGCCGCTCAGCTGGCTAAACGAAAAGAGAATAGAGGCAAAAATATTGTCGTGCTGCTGCCGGATACCGGCGAACGCTACTTATCGACCGTGTTGTTTCAGGAACCGGCGCAAACAGGAGGTTTATCATGAGCAAAGTAATTGAAAGACCGCGTTATGTATGCGCCCTTGGCGGCGCGATCGGCACCATTCAGTCCCTGCCCCGGGCGATTCCGATTCTTCATTCTTCCTCAGGCTGCGGCGGGAATCTGGCGGGCGCCCTAAGCGGAGCTTCTGGGTATAACGGCGGCAATTATTGCGGCGGCCAGGCGCTCCCAAGCTCGAACGTATCCGAGCGGGACATTGTGTTCGGCGGCGAAGGACGGCTGCACGAACAAATCGAGAATACCCTGAAGGTAATGGACGGGGATCTGTATTTTGTAGTTACGGGCTGCATGGTTGAAATGATCGGCGACAATGTTCATGCGGTAACCAAACGCTTCAAGGGCGGGGAATTACCGGTACTGGCGGCGGAAACGGTCAGCTTCAAAGGTAACTCCTATTACGGTTATGAGCTGGTCCTTGAGACTTTATTCCGCGATTTTGTCGAAAAGACTGAGGAAAAAGACGCCAAGACGGTCAACTTGTGGGGCGTTGTTCCGATGCAGGACGTGTTCTGGAAAGGCAATCTCGGTGTGCTGAAGAATTTGCTGAAGAAGCTGGGCTTCGAGACCAATACATTCTTCGGCCAAGGCGAGACTTTGGACAACCTGAAGAATGCCGCCAAAGCAAGTCTTAACATCGTTGTGTCGGACGCATACGGGATCGAAGCGGCCAAAGTATTCGAAGAGGTACATGGTGTTCCTTATCTGACGGTTCAATTGCCGGTTGGCGATCACGGCACTTCGCGTTTCCTTCGTACAGTGGGCAAGGCTCTCGGTGTCGATGACATCAAGATCGAGAGAGTGATCCAGGAAGAAAGAAAGGCGTACTTCCCTTACCTGGAACGTCTGGCCGATGTGTACAATGACCTCGATTTCCAGCGCTATGCTACCGTAGTCGGTGATCCCAATTACACACAGGCGTTGACGCGGTTTCTTGCCGACGATCTGGGCTGGCTGCCGGAGCTGGTTGTCATTACCGACATTTTGGGCGAGGAACAGAAGGAACGGGTTCTTGCCACTTTCAGCGATTACGAATCCGGGCTGCGTCCGGAAATTGTATTCGATGAGGATGCCTCAAGTGTCGGCGGATACATTAACCGTCACTGGCCGCAGAACCAGGGGCAGAAATATTATAAAGGGTTTGCGCCCGGCGTTATTCTGGGAAGCGTCATGGAACGCGACACAGCGGAGCAATTCAAAGTGCCGCTTCTGCCGGTCACGTATCCCATCTCCAACCGTGTCGTGCTGAACCGGGCCTACGCCGGATATACGGGCGGGCTTACTCTAGCCGAGGATGTACTGAGTCTGGTTGTCGCTCATCGTTAAAAGCGGCTATATCTTAATCTTATACTTTTAGGAGGTTTGCGAAAGTGGATTATATCAAACATAAAGTACCGCCGGTGCGTGAAGATCGCCTGATGGCTTGCCAAGCCTATGGAGGAACCTGCGGTGATCTGTCCAGAGATTCCAAGAAAGGCTGCCTTTATGCCAGCAAACGTACCTTCTCCCAAACCCAAGGCTGCCAGCTTAACCTAAGTCTTGGCATGATCAGCTCGATGCGCGACGCGGTTATGGTCATTCACAGTCCGATAGGCTGCGGCGGTAATCTGATCCAGAACGCCGGGATTAATAAAGTATTTCAGAAGCTGCGTCAGGAATCGGCGGTTGGCTTGCGCTGGATTAACACGAATCTCAGCGAAGTGGATGTAATCAGCGGAGGCGAAGCCAAGCTGCGTCAGGCCGTACTCAAAGCCGAGCGGGAATTCCGTCCGAGCGCCATTCTTGTATTCAACAGCTGTGTGCCGGCCTTGATCGGCGATGATATTGACGGTATCCTGGATGATCTGCAGAAGCAGGTATCGGCCAAGATCGTCCCCATTCACTGCGAAGGCTTCAAGACCAAAATTCAGGCAACTGCCTATGATTCGGTCTATCACGGTCTGATCCGCAACCTTGTCGGCGAAGACAAAGATTCGAAGCCTGCTATCGTTCGTACACCGGAGGAGGAAGCCGAACACCAGGATGTAATCAGCAAGACGGTTAACCTGCTCAATGTCGGTTCGATGAGCCGCATTGATGAGGAGGAACTGGTTCGCCTGCTCAAGGCGCTTGATCTTAACGTACGGATTCTGCCTTCTTACTCGCATCCCGATGATTATGTCTATGCCCATGAAGCGGCTCTCAATGTAAGCATCTGCGCAACACATGATGATTATTTCGTGGAGCATTTCCAGCAAATGTACGGTATTCCTTATGTAATGCGGACGATTCCAATCGGTATTGCCAATACAAACAAATGGCTGCGCGATATCGCCTCCTTCTTCGGCATCGAAGAACAGGCCGAGAAGCTGATTGCCGCAGAGACGGCGGAGCTGATCAAGGCGATTGAACCGTTTAAAGCTGAGTTCAAAGGGAAAACGGCGTTTCTTACCGGCGGTGAGGTTCGGATTTTGACCACAGCAGAGCTGCTGCATAATCTCGGGTTTGAGATCCTGGGCCTCAGGGGATATCATTTCGACAAATACGGCGAGATTCTCCTGGATGAATATATGGAGGATGTTCCGAATTCGGAAAAAGCGATCTTTAATATCGGTTCGGGCCAAGTGTTCGAGCAGGCCAATCTGCTCAGTAAAATCACCCCCGACTTATTCGTCGGCCATATCGGCGTTAACGGCTCGGCAGCCAAGCAGGGATACCCAATCTTCCCGCTGTTTGGACAAAGTGACGATTACCTGGGATACAAGGGCGTATATGAAGTGGCTGCGCGGGTCAGCCGCATTTTGAAAAATCCGTCTTTTAACAAAAATCTTGGCAGCAATACGAGACTGCCTTACCGGGACAGCTGGTACGAGCAGGACCCGTTCACGTATATTGACGATTCGGCTAGTATAGCCGCCCAAATTGGATAACGGAGAGGAGAATGGGAAGTGGCCGCAACTGAAGCGAAAATAAAGGTGAGCGGGGTTACCCGCAGATATTCGATCCGGCTGAATAAAGATGAGGAGAAGAAGCAGTTTACCGCGCTGGAGGACGTGGATCTGGAAGTAAGACCCGGTGAATTCCTGACCATCGTGGGACCCAGCGGCTGCGGAAAATCAACCCTGCTGGATCTTATAGCCGGGCTTGCCACACCGACCGAAGGCGAACTGTATATTGACGGCAAAAGAATTAACGGCCCCGCTCTGGATCGGGGAATCGTCATGCAGGGCTACGCCTTATTTCCTTGGCGGACGGTTCGCCGCAATGTTGAGTTTGGTCTTGAAATTAAGAAGGTTCCGAAAAAAGACCGGAAAGCCATCAGTGACCGGTTTCTGGAGCTTGTCGGGCTAAGCAATTATGCGGACCGTTACCCGTATGAACTGTCGGGCGGGATGAAACAGCGGGTAGCCATTGCCCGGGCTCTGGCCTATGATCCTGAAGTGC
>NZ_ASSD01000370.1 GCF_000520715.1 Paenibacillus zanthoxyli JH29 | reverse complement strand
TGGCTGGAACGAGCCGATTCGTTGCCCGCCGGGCCGCTGCTGCCGCTCGCGGGCTCCGTGAAACCGGACGTCAAGCCGCGGTTTCACCGCTGGAAGGCCGTGCTGAATCCGGAAATCTGGGGCAGCCTTCGCAAGAAAGCGCGAAGCTGGAACTTGACCCCTTCAGCGCTGCTGGCCGCTTGCTTTGCGGAGGTGCTATCCCTCCATGCCAAGCAGCCTCATTTCCTGCTTAATTTGACCTTGTTCAACCGGCTCCCGATTCATCCTCAGCTTGATGATGTGGTGGGGGACTTCACAACGGTCAGCCTGCTGGAAGTGGACTACCGCTCACAAGCTCCATTCTTCCGGCGGGCCCAAGAAGTCCAGAACCGTCTTTGGTCTGATTTGGACCACAGATTGTACAGCGGGATCCGCGTTACCGAGCAGCTTCTACGAAGAGGAATATTGACAGATCCTGTCCCGGTCGTATTTACGAGCTTACTGGATATGTCCCAGCCGGGTTCTTCCGCAGCCTTCTTCGATCAGGTATTCAAACGCCGCAACGAAGAAATGACGGAAGCGCGGAGCCTATCGCAGACGCCTCAGGTCTGGCTGGATCATCAGGTCGCTGAGCGGGATGGGGAGCTTCATTACAATTGGGATGTGAAGGAGGAGACCTTCCCTCAGGGGCTGGTGGATGAAATGTTTGAGGTTTATGGTTCCTTCCTCCATGCGCTTGCTAGGGACATCAAGATCTGGGAAGAAGTTCTTCCTTTATCTAGTCCGAATGCGAAACAATTTACACACCAATTGAACCTGCAGCAAATTGGTGAAATGCATGAAAGCCAGCCAATCTGCTATGATCGATTGCTCCACGAAGATTTTGAACACATGGCTGAGGTCATGCCGGATGCTCCTGCGGTGATTACCCCCAAGTGCAGCCTAAGCTATTCGGAACTGAACTCGCGAGCGAATGCTGCAGCGAGAAAGCTGCTGACCAGCGGCATAAAGCCTGAAGCCCTTGTAGGAATTGTGATGCACAAAGGCTGGGAGCAAGTAGTCGCCGTGCTCGCCATTCTAAAAGTAGGCGCAGCCTACCTGCCGATTGATGCTTCCCTGCCTTCGGAGCGCATTCTCGAGTTGCTCGAGATCGGGGAAGCGACAGCTGCATTTGTCCAACCGGGCGATTTCATGGATGGCTTCTGGCCTTCCGGTGTTGCCAGACTTGAGATTACCGCTCAGGCAGAAGCGGCTGTGGAAGCGGCCGGCAATCTTTTAGAACACAAGGCTCGGCCGGATCAGCTCGCTTACGTTCTATTCACCTCTGGCAGTACAGGAAAGCCAAAAGGAGTCATGATTGAGCATAGGTCGGCTATGAATACCGTGTGGGATATAAATAAGAGATTTGCAGTTGACGCGAACGACCGTATTCTGGGCATTTCTTCTTTGAGTTTTGATTTGTCTGTATATGATATCTTCGGAGCGCTAAGCACTGGGGCAGCTATTGTGCTCCCGGATCCGGACCGTCTCCGAGACCCCTCTCACTGGATCGGGCTCATCCAGGAACATGGTGTCACAATTTGGAATAGCGTGCCGGCATTCATGAGTATGCTGGTTACCTATTGCGGCCCATCTATTGAGCTTCCCAAGCTGCGACTTTGTCTTCTTAGCGGGGATTGGATTCCGCTGAGTCTTCTCGGTGAGGTGCGCCGTTTAAATCCAAATATGCAGTTTGTCTCGCTAGGAGGGGCCACCGAAGCATCGATCTGGTCTATTCTTTACCCGGTGGATGAAGTGAAATCTGCCTGGAGCAGCATTCCCTACGGGGTCTCGATGGCAGGCCAGCGGATATATGTACTGAATGCGCGGATGGAAGAGTGCCCTGCATGGGTCCCGGGTGAACTGTATATCGGCGGAGCCGGTGTGGCGGTCGGATACTGGAAGGATCCGGAGAAGACAGGTCGTCAATTTATAGTTTCGCCTCGTACTGGAGAAAGACTTTACCGAACCGGAGACTGGGGACGTTATGGAACTGATGGGGTGATTGAATTTATGGGGCGGGAAGATTTGCAGGTCAAGATTAACGGTTACCGGATTGAGCTTAGTGAAATTGAAGCCATTATCAAATCATATTCTTCTGTCCG
>NZ_ASSD01000369.1 GCF_000520715.1 Paenibacillus zanthoxyli JH29 | reverse complement strand
GGGGCGGCCCAGCCATATCGAGCTGATGCCTCTTGATGAAGGGATCATACTGGATGGCTGGCAAATCGCTACTTGGAGGGTAAATCATGGCAAGAACGGCTACTCTTACGCTTTTCGGCTGGAAAAGGAAGGCTATGCCTGGGTATACTGTCCGGATTCGATTTCCTTGGGGGATGAGGAGACCCGGTTAATGCGGGAAGCGGATCTGCTTGTGCTGGGTACAAGCTTTTACTATGAGGAAGCCGAGCTGTCGACCCGTTCCGTCTATGATATGACCGAGGCGGCGGTGCTTCTTGCGGATGTGCAGCCGCACCGCGCTATATATACGCATATGTCGCATGATGTGGATCTGAGGAAGGCATATGACTTGCCGGAAAATGTAGAGCTGGCGCTTACAGGGATGCGCATCAGCTTGGGAAGATAACCTGTAAAATCCTAAGACGTTGGAGATGACAAGCCGTGAAGAACGCCATCGACCCGATTATGATTTCGTTTCCCGAGAGCTTAGAGACGGATAGGCTGCTGATCCGCGCCCCGCTGTGGGGTGACGGTGCCGCGATGAATGAAGCGATCTTAGAAAGCCTGGAGGAGCTGCGTCCGTGGCTGCCTTTTGCCAGAACGGCTCCCACGCTGGAAGAATCGGAAGCCTTCACCCGGCAGACACGGCTTGAGTTTCTGAACCGCTCGAATCTGCACCTTCGCCTATTTGATAAGCATTCGGGTAAGTTCATCGGCAGCAGCGGCCTGCACCAGATCGACTGGGATATCCGCAGCTTCGAGATCGGCTACTGGATCAGGACTTCATGCGCAGGGAACGGATATATGACGGAGGCGGTGAACGGAATTACTGCTTTCGCCATCCGCGAACTGGCGGCGAACCGGATCGAGATCCGCTGTAATGCGAAGAACGTCAAAAGCGCGGCCGTGGCGGAACGTACGGGTTATACGCTGGAGGGCATTCTGCGAAACAACCGGCTGGAGGAGAACGGAGAGCTGGGCGATACTAAGGTGTACGCTAAGGTACGGGGTTTAGAATTTTAGAAGCCAGGTAAGTGAAATACGCTTTAACTAGGTACGAACATCAAGTTCACATAGAGCCGTCACATTCATTGTGGCGGTTCTATTCGTTTTTTCGAATAAATATCCAAATATCCCCGCCGCTTCCACATAAACTATTTTCAATTTTATTATCGCAAAATTTAATTATTAGCCTTTTTACAGACTGTCTAATGTCTCGGAAAATGAAAGAATGCTAAGGTGTGATTAATTCTGACAAGCTTGATTTCCAGGTTAGTTTAACTGACATAAAGTTGACTGACATCAAGGGGAGCTAAGGGGTCAGCCTAATTTTTATACAAAGGGGGAAGGGTCGAATCTAAGGGTCATATTCAGTCGTCGTTGCTTGCTAAACAAAATTAGGAGGCTTGTTAATGAAGATGAAATGGGCTAAGACATTCTGGGTGTATTTGCTGGTGACTGCGATGATCGGAGTCCTATCGGCTTGCGGCCAATCGGACAATACAAACACCGCCTCCGGTAACACGGGCAACGCGGGCAATACGGAGCAGAAGCAGGTAGTGCTGTCATTCATGACAACTTGGTCGGAGTCAGATCCGTTTACAGGCGTCTATTATAAAAATGCAATGGCTTTCGAGAAAGCCAATCCAGATATCAAACTGGATATTGAGACCATTCCTTATAATGATTATCCAGTCAAATTAAATACGACAGCGGCTGGAGGCAATCTGCCCGACTTGATTCTGATGATCGGTGGAGGCTCCATGTTCGAACAAATCGCCCGTTCCGGCGCGCTGATGCCGATTGACGATATGATGGGCAACTGGAAGGAAGACTTTTTACCGTCCTCGAAAATCAAAGAATTTAATGTCGACGGTAAACAGTACGGGATTCCAGGGGAGGTTTCATACACTACGGTCATTTATTACAACAAAAAAATCCTGAAGGATGCGGGGTATACCGAATTTCCAACAACGTATGAAGCCTTCAAAGCGATGGTGAAGGATCTTAAGGCCAAGAATATTACTCCAATTTCCTACGGCAATAAAACGGGCAGCGTCCTGTTGGCGTCTCTCTTGTCGCCTCTTAATGAAAGAATCTCGGGGCCGGATCTTTATGCGAAAATCAAGTCGGGAGAGCAGAAGTTTACTGACCCGGATTTTATGAACGCTCTGAAAGATATCAAGGAGCTTTCCGATATGGGAGCTTTTAACGTTGATTTGAATAGTATTGACAATGTCCAAGCCACTAATCTTTTCCTCTCGGGAAAATCTGCAATGTATATCGACGGAAGCTGGGGAGCCAAGCAAATTTCCAAAGACAAAGCTGCGGATTTTGAAGTAGGCTTCGCCGTATTCCCGCAAATCGAGGGAGGAAAGGGCAGCATGTCCACCATGCCGGGAGCGACGAATCAGGGGGTTGTCCTGAACGCGAAGCTGGATGACGCGAAAAAGGCAGCAGCCGAGAAATTCCTGCAGTTCATGTACAGTGAAGAATCCTACCAAAATATAATGCGGGCCGGAAACATGGTTCCAGCCAATGTGACAGCGCCTACGGATATCGATCCGTTGTTCAAAGAAATGACCGGCGTACTAGCGGGTGTTAAGGGAATTACTCCGGTATACGACATCGTGATGCCCGCCACCGTGGTCACGGCAACCAAAAACGGACTTCAGGGACTGACCACACCAGGCGGAAGCACTCCGGAGGCCGTAGCGGAGGATCTTCAGAAGGAATTAGGCCAATAATGTTCTTCGGGCGGAGGGCTGAACCTTGGGCTCTTCGCCTTCAATTCTATCGGAGGTACCGCATATGCAGATGTTTCTTCGCCACAAATGGATCATAGCCGCCGGCCTTATTCCAGCCCTGGTCATATACACAATGTTCTCGATCTATCCGATTCTGAGCTCTGTCTACTACTCGTTCTTCAAATGGGACGGGTTCTCCCCCAAACAGTGGCACGGGCTTCAGAATTACGTCAATTTGATCGGAGACGGCGTGTTTTGGCAGTCTATCCGCAACAATCTTTATTTCGTGCTTTTCTCCGTACTGGGAGAAATCCCGCTTGGCTTGTATCTGGCCATGATGCTCAACGGGAAGCTGTTCCGCAGAGACGGAATTTTCAGGACGGTCTTTTTCATGCCCGTGGTTATATCCACCATTGTTGTCTCGCTGATCTGGAATATGTTCTACAATTACCAGTTTGGCCTTGTTAATACGGCGCTTCGGGCGGTTGGCCTGGATCATTGGGCGCAGAACTGGCTTGGCAATCCGGCGATTGCTATCTTTGTGCTGTGCATTGTCGTCGTCTGGCAGTACACCGGGCTGTACATGGTCATCTTTCTGGCCGCGCTGCAAAATGTGCCGTCGGAGGTACTGGAAGCGGCGGAGCTCGATGGAGCCGTCGGCATAAAAAGAACCTGGCATATCGTAGTACCGATCATAGCGGACACCATTTTTGCTTCGGTCGTGCTATGCATAAGCGGAGCGCTTCGCGCGTTTGATTTGATCTTTATCATGACTAACGGAGGGCCCAGCCATTCTACAGAAGTGGGCGCTACGTATATGTTTTCCCAGACATTCAGCTCGATGAAGTACGGTTATGGGAGCGCGATCTCCACAGCCATCATCATTATCAGCTTTGGTCTAATTATTATAAGCCAGTTCATTTTGCGAACTCTGAAGAGGTGATTCTTCTAAAATGGAACAACGACTGCGACCCAAACGGCCCATTTCGGCACAGATCCATCGCCTGGTGCTCTTGCTGCTGCTTGTCATCAACATCTATCCTCTGCTGTGGATGGTTATCAATTCGCTGAAAACCGAGCAGGAGCTGACCATGAATCCATTCGGAATAGCCCGGCAGCCGGTCTGGAGCAATTATATTGAAGCCTGGAAGGTAGCGAAGCTGGGTTCGTATCTGGTCAACAGCATTATCGTTACGCTGTCTGCGGTAGTGCTTACGCTGCTCGTCGGAGCGTTGGCCGCATTCTTTCTAAGCCGGTTTGAGTTCAAATCCAAAGGCTTCCTGCTCGTCTATTTCACCTTTGGCATGCTGATCCCGATTCATGCTACGCTCGTTCCCTTGTTTATTGAAATGCGCAGTCTGCATCTGATGGATAACCGGCTCACCCTGCTGCTGCCTTATACCGCTTTCAATCTCCCGATCACGATATTTATTCTGGCCGGTTTCATGAATGCCTTTCCGAAGGAGGTGGAAGAGGCCGGTATCATGGATGGATGCAGCGTAATGGGCATTTTCGGGAGGCTGATTCTTCCAATGCTGACACCTGCGCTGGCGACGGCCTTCATCATCAATTTTCTGAACAACTGGAACGAATTTTCCTTCGCGCTGGTGCTGATCACCGACGGTGCCTTAAAGACGCTTCCGCTTGGCCTGGCCAATTTTGCCGGTCAGTACAACCGCAGCTATACGCTGCAAATGGCGGGATTGACCATCGTTCTGGTGCCCACACTTCTTTTCTATCTTTCTGTACAAAAATATCTGACCGCCGGGATGACTGCGGGAGCGGTCAAAGGGTGACGGAATAATGAAGCGAAAAATAATCATCGATTGCGATCCCGGACATGACGACGCAATAGCGATCCTGGTCGCTGCGGCGCATCCCGGTCTGGAGCTGCTCGCGATAACTACGGTAGCCGGAAACGCGGAACTGGGGAAGACCACACTTAATGCGCTCAAGGTATGCGAAATTGCGGGACTAAGCGGGGTGCCGGTCGCCCGGGGCGCGGGCGGTCCGCTAGTGAGGGATAGGGAGGCCGCTTCGGAAATTCACGGTGACTCCGGAATGGACGGCCCTATTCTGCCTGATCCAATGCTTCAGGAATCGGAAGAGCATGCCGTCGATTTGATCATCCGTATGCTGATGGAGTCGGGCGGCGACATTACGCTCGTTCCTGTAGGGCCGCTGACCAATATTGCCATGGCGATCCGCCGGGAGCCCCGGATTGTTCCTAAAATTCAGGAAATCGTCCTGATGGGCGGCGGAACGTTCGGGAATTGGACACCGGCAGCGGAGTTCAATATTTGGGCCGATGCGGAAGCTGCTCAGGTGGTGTTTGGCAGTGGCGCTCCGGTAACGATGATCGGACTGGATGCCACGCATCAGGCGCTGGCGACTCCGGAGATTAACGAACGGATCAAGTCGATCGGCAACCCGGTCGCTGGATTTGTAGGGGAAATGCTCTCCTTTTTCGGAAAGACCTATAAGGAATTCTTCGATTTCGATGCTCCACCCGTACATGATGTGTGCAGTGTCGTTTACTGTATTGATCCGTCGGTGTTTGACTGCCGCTTCCTGAACGTAGCCGTTGAGACCAGAGGCGAATTGAGCTACGGCATGACGCTGGTTGATATTCACGGTGTGACGGGCAGGCCGCCCAATGCCACGGTTGCGCTCGGCCTGCATCACGGGAGGCTGTGGGACATTATTATCGGGGCGCTGAGCCGCTACGAGTAGAAGGGATTCCGTGCCGCGAATGAATTGAAATTAAAAAAAAGGATTTTCTTAAGGCAGTTGAGAAATGTTTCTGCTACCGGAAACGATAAATAACGCTACTAAAAGCAGCCGACCATTGACGGCGGAACAGTTCCTACTGTCTAAGCATATCTTAATGGAATGACGAGTTTAGTTTTTATAACGGCTCCATTGCAGGGACTTGCTATTTCCGGTAGGGCGCTTTTTTCCACTCGTCAAATTTTAACATGCCTCCCAAGCGGAATGCGCAGTTTGAATAAATGCTAATGTGGGTATCATTTTCTCATGAGCGGAACTTTTGGTATACTGGGAACAATCGAACCAGGAATGAGTGTCAAGTTATGAATAATGAAGATATGCTTGCGGTGCTGAAGGCTCTGTCTAATGAGACCCGTCTTAGCATCCTTTGCTGGTTGCGGGAGCCGGAAAAGATGAACGAGAATCTGCCGAACGTCATTAAAGAAGAGTTCCCGGGCGGTGTCTGCGTGGGAAGCATTCAGGAAAAATCCGGCCTGACGCAGTCGGTCATCTCCTCGTACCTATCCTCCATGCAGAAGTCCGGACTGCTGGAGTCCCGCCAGCTATGGCCAATGGACCTATTACAGGCGCAATGAAAAGGCGATCGCCGCCTTTTTGAAGGACCTTTCGGCAGGACTGCAGGCCAAAAAGAAGTAATCCTAATAATTTTCTCCGAATGGTTTGCATTTTCGTTTATTAATCCATATATTTGTATTTATAGATGAATAAACAACGCTATGGAGGAGAGAGTAAAATGACCATATCCAAATCAGCAGCGGCTCTGTTCAAACCTTTTAAGGCGGCCGACTGAAGCTTGAAAATCGTATTGTCATGGCCCCGATGACCCGTTCCTTTTCACCGAAAGGCGTTCCTGGTTCAGATGGCCGGATATTACCGCCGGAGGGCGGAAAATGGCGTTGGCCTGATCATCACCGAAGGAACGCTCATTAACCATCCGGCTGCAGGGGCTGACCGGGATATGCCGCATTTTTACGAGGATGATGCTCTGGAAGGATGGTCGCGCGTCGTCCGCGAAGTGCATGAGGCCGGGGGCAAAATGGCTCCGCAGATCTGGCATACCGGCACGGCTCGCGAGAGGGCGAAATTCCCGGAATCAAATGCCGATCCGATCGGGCCGTCGGGCCT
>NZ_ASSD01000368.1 GCF_000520715.1 Paenibacillus zanthoxyli JH29 | reverse complement strand
GAATTTCAGGTTTTCTGTATTATTTACTTCACCCCCCTAAATTAAAGAAGAATCATCCGCTTCCATTCGGGGGTCCCGTCCACCTACCTAAATCCCACCCAAGAAGAAACGGCTTCGCCGTCCTCGCAGGAGGAGGGCATCCGTTTCTCGTAGAAATATAAGACAAAATGATAAGCGCTCAGCTTATACATTCTTATATTTTAAAAAAAGGGCATCCCATTACGGGACACCCCTATTTGAGGTTTAATTTAGGGCTTATTTCAAGCCGCAGGTTGTGTAACCCGGGATCGTGATCTCCAGTTGATCGCCGGATTTCTTGACTTTTACGCCATTTGAAGTGGCAAAATCGAGCTTACGCCCTTGCCATTGTTCACCGGACAGTTCGATGGTTACCGTGTCACCGCTCAGATTATGCAGAACGAGTACGGAGTCATCCTCAAAGGTTCTCGTGTACCCCATAATTCGGCTGTCTCCGGTCGGCATCTCCTGAATGTCGCCCTTCATTAAGGCGGGACTCTCATGACGGATGCGGATTAGCTCCTTGTAATGGGAGAGGAGGGAGTCCTTGTCCTTCGCCTGCGCCTCTACAGAGACGGCGTCCGGACCTGAATTATCGCGGGAGGGCTCCCAATTTGTCTGCCCTTCTCCGCTTCCCGGGTACCACCGGAACGGCTCGCGGATATTCTCGTCCGGCTTCTCCCCGAGCATGCCGATTTCCTCTCCATAATAAATGAACGGGTTGCCCGGCAGGGTGAGCAGGATGGAGGCAGCGGTTTTAGCCTTATTAACGTCCCCATTTAATAAGGACATTGTACGTACCTGATCGTGATTGGTCAGGAACGGGGCGTCAATCGGGTTCGAAGTGTAGCTGCTGTACAAATCAAGGGTATTTGACGCAAAGGAAGCCAGCCCGTTGTCCGAACCGTTCTGCACGGCGTCCAAAATCTTCGACGACAGGTCGAAGTTGAATGAAGAATCCAGCGCTTTGTAGTAAGGCGCAATATTGTACGGGCGGTCCCACACCTCGCCGACCAGATAAACATCCGGCTTGACTTCGGCCAGTCCCCGCTTGAATTCATCCCACCATGCGACATTCTTATCCGCTTCATCCGGTTTGCTGTAGATGTGCATGGCTGCGTCAAGGCGGAAGCCGTCGGCTCCCTGGTTCAGCCAGTGCTTGCCGACATTGATCATCTCTTTACGCACTTTCGGATTGTCAAAGTTCAAATCCGGCATGAAATCTATGAACAAAGCGTAGTAATAGTCCCCGGAACCCGGATACGACTCATGCCAGAGCTGCTGCCCCCACGGTCCTTTTTCATTCAGATCGGTGTTCTCGTCGGCCCAGATATAATAGTCCCGGTGCGGGCTGTTCTTGTCCTTGGCGGCTTCCAGGAACCACGGGTGCTTGTTGCTGGTATGGTTGAGCGCGAGGTCGATCGTTACTTTCATTCCCCGTTTATGCGCTTCCTGTGTCAGACGGCGGAAGTCTTCCATACTGCCGTACGCCGGATCTACACTGTAGAAATCGGTCGTATCATACTTATGATAGCTGGGGGAAGGGCCGATCGGCATCAGCCACAGCGTATCGACGCCCAAGTCTTTCTTGGTATGCGGGTTTCCGTCATTGAGATAGTCCAGCTTTTGCAGAATGCCGTTCAGGTCGCCCTTTCCGTCGTTGTTGGAATCAGAGAAGGAATTGACATAAATCTCGTAATAGACGCCAAGGTTAGAGTCGTTCTGAATTTGCGGTTTAGCAAGAGCACCGCTGGCGAAGCTGAACAGCAGGGGTAGAGTTAAGGCTACGGATGTTATTTTTTTCATCGATGAAACCTCTCTTCCTTAAAAATAATGGGGTTATGCATCTTTTTTGGCGTTCCATCTGTCCGTTGGTGACTTTTTCAGCAGATGCGGTATGTACAGGTTGGACAAGCGGAAGGACCAATAACGATAGGGAAAGGACTGCGGCGGAGACTGTTTTTGTATACTACTAAGATGGATGCGGCATCGCCATAAGGAAAAGAAAACGGGTGAAGCCAAAGATGCTTACCCGTCTTCCTGTTCTTCCGGCAATAACTGTGAATCGTATTATTGAATTTTTACGCTGCGGTCTTCATCGGCTGGGATCTTGACATACAGAACGTGTTCAGCCGAATCGAAATAGTAACCACTTTCCTGCTGGTTCAATTGCTCCAAGCTGTCCACTTGGTCATATTTGTGTTTGGCCGCCTGAATTTTCTTCGGCTGCTCGGCATCATGCAGCTTCAGCGTGTAGGACTTAATGGCAGAATCGTAATTTTGCGCTTTTTTGTCCTGCTCAAACTCAATGTGGTTGCCTTTCTTCTCCACCTTGAATTCTGTGACATTGTATTCGCCATTCTTGTAATCCATAGTCTGGGCATCGTCTTCGTAGAAGCTGTAGCTGGCAATATCGTCCAGATACGTGTCGAGGATCAGATTTTCCAGCTTCTTCTCATCGGTGGATTGCTCCACTTCCTGACGAGGGATGATCGAATTATTTTTCACGAAAATAGGCAGCGTTCCAAGCTCGGCGTTAACCGTAATCGTCTGGTTGCCTTCATACTTTTTGCCTGTCCAATAATCGACCCATGTTTCGCCGGCCGGCAGATACACTTCGCGGCTCGTTTGGCCTTCTTTGACAACAGGGGCAAGCATCATCGAATCGCCGAACATAAACTGATCTTCGATGTTATACGTCTTCGCGTCGTCCTGGAACTGGTAAACAAGCGGTTGTTGAACCGGTTGACCGTTCTCGGCCGATTCCTTGAACTGGTTGTACAAGTAAGGCAGCAGCTCATAACGCATGGAGATGTATTTGCGGCTGATATCTTCAACCTCTTTGCCGAAATTCCAAGGCTCTTGCCCGCCTGCGAGTCCCGATTTCGCACTGTTGTCATAGTGGTCGCGGGCAAACGGCAGGAAGGCGCCGACCTCGATCCATCTTGCGAACAGCTCAGGCGTCGGAACATTGCCCGGCGATTTCGCAAAGCCGCCGATATCATTGCCGACAAACGGAACACCGGACAAGCCGACGTTGGCGTTCATCGGAATCGACATTTGCAGATGCTCCCAGTTACTTACATTGTCACCGGTCCAGAGTGCCGCGTAGCGCTGCGTTCCTGCGTACATGTCGCGGGTTAACACGAATGGCCGGGTGTTCGGTTTATTTTTGAGGAAGCCGTTATAGGTCGCTTCGGTTTCAAGATGTCCATACAGATTGTGGACTTCCGTATGCGGCTTCTTCTCCCCGTTGTCGCCTTCAAACACGACATCCAGCGGCATCGTATGGAAAGGACCGTCAAATACGGCAGGCTCATTCATGTCATTCCAGATCCCGTCAACGCCTTCATTCAAGAGGGTTCCGAGATTTCCGGCCCACCAATTGCGGACATCCGACTTCAGGAAGTTCGGGAAGGCGGATCTGCCCGGCCATACATCGCCGAAGAAGGTGGAGCCGTCCGGATTTTTTGCCCAGTAATCCTTGGCGGTACCTTCTTGGTACATTCGGTAATTCTCATCCTGCTTGACGGCCGGATCGTTAATCGTGATGGCATGGAAGCCTTCATCCTTCAGCGTCTTCAATGCTTGCTTGTACTGGTCGTTCCAGGTAAACACGCGGTATCCGTCCATGTAGTCGATATCAAAATGCATCGTATCGAGCGGAATTTTCTTCTCGCGGTAGGTTTTGGCTACATTCACGAGTTCTTCCGGTGTATATCCCCATTTACTTTGATGGAAGCCCAGGGACCACATCGGAGGCGTCTCCGATTTGCCTGTCAGCTCGGTATACCGGTCGATAACGTCGCCAATTTCCGGGCCGTTGATGAAGTAGTACGTAAGCGTGCCGCCATTGGCGTAGAAGTAGTAGTAATCATCCTTTTCACTGGCCATTTCATAATAAGAGCGGAACGTATTGTCGAAGAAAATCCCGTATGCTTTCTTATCCTTCAGACCGATAAAGAATGGAATGGACGTATACAGATATTTGGTATTTTTGTTATAGGAATAAGCGTCGGTATTCCACATGCCAAGGCTTTTGCCGCGTTTGTTCAGCCCGCCGGATTGCTCGCCGAAACCGTAGAAGTTTTCATTGGAATCCGTCTTTTTAAACGCATACGGCTTGCCGTTTTCATAGCCGACACCTTGCGCCGCATCTTCGTTGATGACGTTCCCCTGTTTGTCCAAAAATTTGACGCCGAACGGTTGTTTGTTAATTTTTACAGTAAGCTCGCTGGTGGAAAGGATGTACTCTTTATCCGTTTCCTTGGACGTGAATTTAGGCGTCTGCCAATCCTTCTTGGCGATTCCAGGGGAGATGAACTCGTCTTCGCCGTTTTTAACGACCGAGATTTTAGCCATGTCTTCCGAGAAGAGCCGGATAAAGCCCTGGTAGTCGCCCAGGTTCAATTTCACTCCATTGTCCAAAGCTTCTAAAGATTGTACGGATAACGGCTGAAGATTCTGTTTGTTTAACGGGGTATCCGCCTCAGGCTGGGTTTCCGCAAACGCTACAGTTGCCGGAAGCACGCCCGCAGCCGTTCCTGACAGCAAGCTTAGGCAGATGGTTGCCTTTGCCAGTTTTCTAGAAAGGCTCATAGACTTTCCCTTTTTACGCATACATTACTCTCTCCTTCTCCGATTCAGTTTGTAAATCGAGCCGTCAGCCGGCGTTTATCCGGCTTTCCGCTCACTACCAAATTAGCAAGCACCTGGGGGCTGCAACAATGGGGAGAACCTCCTACGGGATGGATAGACAGGCTTTATAAGCAGACGAGAAAACGTTTACAATATGAGGGTGAAGCATTGCCAAACCAGCGCCACGCTTAGGATTCAATCTTTTAAACTTAACCTTTTTTTGCATCCAGAACTCTAGCGATTAATTACCAATTAATAGGATATATGAGGGAAATGATAGTTCCCGCGGTCTATTAGGCCGCTTTTTTCCTAAATAGAGAGCGCCGCAGTCAACCTTTTATTTTGCTGTGTATCAAAAAATAGAACACTTTTTCCGGCAAATTTATGCTTTGGGAAGAAGAATCAGTAATTTTAAACCAAATAATGTAATTCGAAGGCGGGTGCAATATCTTTCTCTTTTCCGCAAATATAAGACACTATTACCTATGATAGCGATTATAATGGTCTCTGGACCATAGAAATTATGCGATACGGGACTCCAAAATAGGTACGTGTTCCAATTGATCACACGGGGTTTTTCTCAGATAATGAACTGAAACTAGGGATAGGAGTGAGACAACATGAGACACGTCAGGATGATACGGATAGCCGCTGCTGCTCTGCTCTGGGTGACTGTCTGGCTGATATCGGCTTGCGAGAATGCTTCTGAGATCGTCTCTGACCCGCAAAAGATTGACCGAATAGAGCGTGGCGTCCTGCTTGAGAAGCTGGTTACCGATAAAGCGGCTTATCGGCCGGGTGAGAATGTCCGATTTGATTTAAAGCTGAGGAGTCCGGCGTCCGGTGGAACGATACATATCCGCTATTTGCATATGGACCGGATCGTAGAGGAAGAAACCTTAAAGGCGCAAGGGGAGGAGATGACCTGGAACTGGACCCCTCCGAAGGAAGACGGAAGGGGTTACTTTGCTGAAGTGTTCTATATAACGAACAAAGAGGCGGTCGATCAAATGAATATTGCCGTCGACGTTTCCTCTGACTGGGGGAAATTTCCCCGTTACGGTTACCTGGCCGATTTCCCGAAAATGAGTAATGAAGAGAGGTCCCGGGTGATCGAGCGCTTAAACCGGTTTCACATCAACGGCATTCAATTCTACGATTGGCAGTACAAGCATCAGGAGCCGATCCGTTTCGAGAACGGCCGCCCCGCAGCGGATTGGACCGACATTGCGGGCCGTCCGGTATCTTTTGACACCGTGAAAAGCTATATCGACCTTGCTCACAGCCGGGGCATGAAGGCCATGAATTACAACTTGCTCTTCGGAGCCTATGAGGGCGCGGAAAATGACGGTGTGAAGAAAGAGTGGGGAATGTTCAAGGACCCCGTCCACGGCGAGCAGGATAAACACCCTCTTCCGGATAACTGGGCGAGCGATATTTATATGTATGATCCCGCCAATCCGGAATGGCAGAACTATCTGGTTCAGAAGGAAATCGAGACCTTTAAGATGCTTCCCTTTGACGGCTGGCATGTGGACCAATTGGGCGACAGAGGCCCGCTGTGGACCTATGAAGGCAACCCGGTTGACCTGGCCTGGACCTACCAGGCTTTCCTCAAGGCGGCCAAGGAGAAACTGAACGTCGATTATGTCATGAACGCGGTCGGCCAGTTCGGCCAGGAGCATATTGCCCGCGAGGCTCCCGTTAAATTTCTGTATACCGAGGTATGGGGCAACCATCCGGGCTATCAGAATTTAAAGGAAGTGATTGACCAGAACTCCGCATACAGCGGAAACCGGCTGAACACGGTACTAGCGGCGTATATGAATTATCATTATTCCGATTCTCCCGGTGAGTTCAACACGCCAGGGGTCCTGCTGACGGATGCAGTGATCTTTGCCTCGGGCGGTTCCCATCTGGAGCTGGGAGAGAACATGCTGTCCAAAGAGTATTTTCCCCATAAAAATCTCAGCGTCTCCCCGGCGCTCGAAGCGCAGCTGATTAACTACTACGACTTTCTGACCGCTTATCAGAATCTGCTGCGGGACGGGACGGCGGAATCGGGACTACAGGCCGAAGGGACGGGGGATCTTGCGATTTCGGACCGGGCTTCGCAGGGGAAAGTGTGGTCTTTTTCCAAGCGGAAGGATGGTAAAGATATTTTCCATTTCATTAATTTCACGGATGCTTCCACGATGGACTGGAATGACGACCAGGGAAGCCAGAGGGAACCCGCAGAGAGGCAAGAGGTCTCCGTATCTGTGAGAACCGACCGGCCGGTTGCCAAGGTATGGTTCGCTTCTCCCGATGTCAGGGGCGGCTCACCCCAAGCTTTGGAGTTCACGCAGCGGGATGGCAGGCTTGAATGGAAGCTGCCCAAGCTGAAATATTGGGACATGGTGGTAGTCGAATATAAGGAGTAAAGGACTGGTTTCCTATAAATACCACTGGTATCCAGCTTTGTATCCTGTACACTTTTATTAACGAACATAACACTAGGAGAGGCCGTATGCTGCATAAATTGCGAATATCCAATCGTTTTACCGCCAAGATTATACTGGTCCTCCTGCTGGTTATTATCATTCCAACTCTCTTTACCAGCGTGTCCTTCTATTGGCTATCCGACTCCATTCTGAAAAAGAACGCCCGGGAGTCAACGATTCAAATCGCGAAACAGACGGCAGAGTCGCTCTCTTTCATTCTCGATGTGGGGGTCGACACCTCTGATTTTATTGCCAGCGATATGAACATTCAGCGGGCGGCCATGGAACTGGGCAACAGTCCATCCTACGAAGAGAGCTGGAATTTTCAATATATAAATAAACTGCTTAACAATTATGTCTATTCCAATTCCTTTGTCAAAATCGTCTATCTGCTGAAAGAGGAGGGGAGAGGATGGGGTAGCGGCACCTTTTCCGACCAGAAGCTGAAGGAGATCCAGCTGTCCGACCAGAATTGGGTCAAAGAAGCCAAACGTAAAGACGGCGAGCTGGTCTGGCAGGGGCTTCAGTATGATCATTTAAGCGGCGGCGGAGTCAATACCGATTTGGTTCTGCCGGTAGCAAGGGTCCTCAAGGATTTTAATACGATGCGGAATATCGGACTGGTGCAGATTAATTTGGACGGGCAGTCGGTTGTGGGGACGATCCGGCAGCTGCAGCTCGGGAAGACGGGCAAGTTCTTCGTGGTCGATTCCGGAGGGAGGATCATGATCGACTCCAATCTCGATATGATCAACAAGAAAGTGGAGAACCCCGATTTGTATGAGCGGATTGTCGGTGATAACGCCGTGGAGTTCGAGTTTCACATAGATGGTGTCCCTTATTATGGGGTTAAGCAGCTGCTCAGCAACGGCTGGATGATTGTCGGCACCGTTCCGGTTGCGGAAATCAGCGGGCCGCTGGAGCGTCTTCAGACCTGGATTTTGCTCTCTTCGGCCGCTTTCTCCCTGGTCGCCATCGGAATCGGGCTTTTTATCGCCAGGTGGGTGACCCAGCCTGTAAAGCAGCTCACCCAGAGCATGCTTTCCGTTCAGAACGGAGACCTGGGGGTCAGGGCGGACGTTCGGACATCCGATGAAATCGGCTTTTTGAGCAAGCAGTTTAACAAGATGATTCACAAAATTGATCTTTTAATGCGTCAGGTGGAGGATGAACAGAGTGAAAAGTATCATGCTGAGCTCCGCGCGGTCATGCACCGGATTAACCCGCACTTCCTATATAACACGCTCAGCACGCTTAGGTGGCTTATTGACTCCAAGCAGAACGACCGCGCATCCGAGGTGTTGTCGGCGCTGAACCGTCTGCTTGAGGCGAATATGGGCAAAAGCGGCAGCAGAATTACGGTGGAAGAAGAACTGGATATTATCCGAAAATATTTGATTATTTTGGAGCTTCGGTACGAAAAAGTCTTTCAACTGGTCCTGGATGTCGAACCGGGCACGGAGAAAGTGATCATTCCCCGGATGCTGCTGCAGCCGCTGGTGGAAAACGCTATCTTTCATGGGATCGTGCCGAAAAATACAGACGGGCGGATATCGATCCGGATTCGAAAGTATGACAAGTATCTGGAGTTTCTGGTGGAAGATGACGGTTTAGGCATCGGGAAGGATAAGCTGAAGGTGCTGAACAATCTGGAAACGGCAGTAGAAAATGGCGAGATCGGAATCGGCCTGCGCCATATCTACGACACACTGCGGCTTTATTATGCTCAAAATTGGAATTGCTCTCTTACAAGCAGGCCCGGACAGGGAACCACGGTACACATTTTGTTAAATGCACTTTCCGAAAGATCCTCTAAGAACTGACAGATCGGAGGAAACACCCATGTACAGAGTACTTATCGTAGATGACGAGCCTATCATCCGTAACGGGATTAGTGCATTTATCGACTGGGAAAAGGAAGGGGCATCGGTTGAAGAATACGCAAATGGCGCGGAGGCATTGGCCCAATTAGAAAGCCGGGCTTACGATATTCTAATCACGGATATCAAAATGCCTGTCATGGACGGCATTGAACTGATGAAGCGAGCCTTGGTGCTGTGCCCTTGGTTGAAGGTTATCCTCATTAGTAATTACAGTGATTTTAATTACGTAAAAGAAGGCTTGAAGCTTGGTGCCGTCGATTATTTGCTCAAGCTAACACTCAAGCAGGAAGATCTGCTTGCCGTCTTGCGCCGCAGTATTTCCATGCTTGAGGAGGAGCGGAGAAAGGTCTTTGAACTGAAATCGTATCAGCAAGGCGCCATGTATCTGGAACGGAAGCGCGCAGAGCAGGAAATCAAAAGACTGATCGTACAGGAGCAGGCTCTATCCGCTTCAACCGTCTGGATTCCTTCATGGCTGGAACATTCTTACGCCTGTGTGTATCTTATGCTCGATAGGGCTGAGGAATGGAAGGAAAATCACGGATACTTGTATGTTCAACTGCTGCTGGAGGAGCTGCAGGAAGCGTTCTATGAGCGTTCGGAGGAAGGAAGCGCGCTGCTAGCTGCTGAAAGCAGCCTGTTCCTGATCTTTCCCGGCCCGGAGGAGGAGGCCCGGCAGTGGCTTCTTCAGTGGAAGGAGCGGCTGCAAGCGGAATGGGGGATTTCAACGTCGGCTGGCTTCGCCGTGAAGCGGGGTGCAAGCCGGATATTGACTGGATATTTTGCCAGCCGTTCGGCCTGTCAAAGACGGTTCTTCGAAGGGGTGGGCGGATTATATGCGGTAAGAGATTCGGAAACCAGCTCCAGAGCTAAAGATACCGGGCTTGACTATGATTGGGAACCCTTCTTCGAGATGATCCGCAGTGGCGAACCGGTCTCATTCGCGGTTGATCTTGCGGTGGAACGCTGGAAGAGCATGGGTTTGAGTCCGGAAACGGTGCAGCAGGAGGCGATTGCTCTCCTTACCGAAGCCTGCCGGCTCCATGCCGACAACGGTGCCTTGCTTCCCGAACGGTATGAACAGCTCCGTAAGGCAGAGACCTTGGAGCAGCTTGCGGCATTCATGGTTAATGAGCTGGAGGAAATCGGCAAAGCGTTTATTCCCAAATTACTCGATAACGGCTACGGCGGACAGCTGGTCACAAAGGCGCTGGAGTATATAGCCTCCCATTATACCGAGAACTTGACGCTGCAAAGCGTAGCGGATACCGTTCATCTCAGTAAAAGTTATTTTAGTCTGTTATTCAAAAAGCAGACCGACCGAACCTTTATTGATTATCTGATCGAGCTGCGGATTCGGGAAGCGAAGCGGCTGCTAACGCAGAATGACAGCCGGATTTTCGATATAGCCAAAGCCGCCGGGTTTAAAGACGTTAAATATTTCAGTAAGGTATTTAAAAAAAGTACGGGATTTACTCCCATGGAATACAGGGAAAGCACAAAGGTGTCAACTATCGTATAACGAATAAAGGAGGAAGCTACGATTGGCCATGCGCTGGATATCCTTTATTCTGATCCTGCTGTTAACGGCCGGATGTGGAGGTACATCCATGATCTCGAATCCGGAGAGCGTACAGACCCTTCAAGGAAATGAGAAGACCGTTATTGTTTTCTGGCATACGTATAACGATAAGGAAACCCGGATACTGATGCAGGAGCTGATACCTGCTTTTGAGCGGGATCATCCGGACATCCGGATCAAGTGCATAAACTTAGCCAACAATAACGAATTAAAATACAATTTGATTGCGCGCGCTTCTTCGGGCCGCGGTCCGGATGTCGTAAGGATGGATATCGCCTGGGTACCCGAGTTTTCGCATAAAGGGCTGCTTGAGCCGTTAAACGGTTTTCCGGGCTTCAACGATGTGAGGGAGGTTCTTCATCAAAAGGTCATGAATGCAGGCCATTATAATGACCAGTATTACTCTCTTCCGCTCAACCTGTTTACGAAGCTGACCCTATTTAACCGAGAGTTGCTTGCGCGGTCCGGATATTCGGAGCCACCGCATACCATGGATGAAATTTTGGAGCTGGCCCGCAAGCAGCATTTTGTAATCGGTCTGGGAGGCTTGGAACCTTGGGACACCCTTCCCTACCTGTATAGTCTGGGAGGCTCATTTATGGACCGGGACTTTACGAGGGCTTCCGGATATTTGAATAGTGACCGCACCGTCCGCGCGGTGCAGAAGCTGGTGAAGCTCTACAAGGACAAGCTCATTCATCTCTCGGCGGTGACCCAGAATAGAGATAACTGGGCGGGAGTACGGAACGGAAACATGTTGTTAACGGATGAAGCGCCGTGGTTCTTCAGCTTGTTGAAAGAGTCCGACAAGAGACAGGCTCTTGAACAAACCCTGTCTGTACCTTTTCCAAAGAGAAATGGAACGAGCTCGATTATAGGCGGCGAAAATTTGGTCATTATGAAAGGCAGCAAGCATCCAATCGAGGCATGGGTTTTTATGAAATGGATGACTGGCCTCGAAGCGCAGCTGATTATGGCCAAGGCTGGGTTAATTCCGACAAATAAGGAAGCGGTTAAAGCGCTGAACGTTAGCAGGCAGTCCTACCTCTTTCCTTACGTTGAGGAGGTTGATGACGCTTTCCTGCGGCCGCCTGTGAAGAACTGGAGCAAAATCGATGAGCTGTATACCGTCTACATGCATCAAATCTTTCTGGGCCATCTGTCCGCGAGGGAAGGCTTGGACCGTGCGGCCGAGGGGATTGACAAACTGCTTAAATATTGATCAACAAGTAACGATTGGAAATGCAATTAATGAAGCTTTGAATTTAGAACTTGACCAGCAGTTATATGGCTTCTTGGAGCATACGTCCAACACAAACGGGGCAAGCGATTCATTGATGCGGCGATGTCCCGTTTGCTGAATGCGCATGAAAGAGGGGAGTAACGCGGCGGGCTGCTTCAGTGCTGCGGACCTGGATCATAACCGAACCGCTTCAGGTCTATTGCTCCCTGCTCATCAAACTCGACGCCTTCCCCTATGAGGTACAGCCGCTGAATCTCGCCGGATTCCCCATCCGCCAGCGAGATTCTTCCCTGCGCATTGATAATCCGGTGCCAGGGAAGCTTGTGACTCCGGCTCATGGAGTGCAGAATCCGGACAATTTGCCTCGCCCCGCGCGGGCTTCCTGCTGCTGCAGCTACTCCCCCATAAGTCATTACCTTCCCTTCAGGGATGGATTGTATGATGCGAATGGCTTTTTCCGTAAACGGCGTCACTTAGAGGAGGCTCCCTTCCTAAGGCTGTGTTTTTTGATTATAGCAGAGAAAGGAAGAGCTGACTAAAATCATATACCCGTGCCGGCTTTTGATTTCCACCTCCTGTTAATAAAAGGTATAATGGGAAGCAGTCAGGGCGAAAGGCCCGATTCATCGATAGATCATTCGATTCGGGAGGTGACCGGGAAAATGGCGGATAAGGTGATGAAATACATAACGATGCCCTCGCATTGGGGCAGGGAAGTCAGACATAAATACTACTCGCAGGGATCGGACACGCTGGCGGTTGTTTTTCCGGGGAAAAATTATCCGGCGGAGCTTCCTCTACTGCATTATGCGGGCAAGAACGCACTGGAGTATGGCTGCGATCTGCTGCTGCTGGAATATGGTCACCAAAGCGCGCGAACTGAGCTGAAGCGCGAGGAAATGGGCATCATTGAGGAAGAATGCGCACAGGCGCTTGAGGCGGTTCCCGGCTATAAACGGCTGCTGTTTATCGGCAAAAGCATCGGCACGGTCATCGCAGGCAGTCTTGCAGCTTCTTCCACTTCTTCTATAAAGGCGCAGTGTCTGTTTCTGACACCATTACGGGAATCGGTTCCTTACATCCAACGTGGGGGCGGCACCGTGATATACGGCGGAAGCGACCCTTTGTTCAGCGAAGAGGACGCGGCGGGAATCAGCGGTATAACGAACGTAGCATTGTACAAAATCGACGACGCCAATCATTCCCTTGAAGTCGGCAGCGTCAACGAGTCTTTGGCTGTTCTTATTGTGGTTAATAATTTGGTACATGAATTTTTTCGCGTAGCGTTGGGTTCGTGATGAGCTCTAGAGGTTATACGGGTGAAAGTTGAACGGATTGACCGGGAAATCACGAATCGTAGAAAGGCGGATAACGATGATACTTGAGGCGGCCATGCTGCATATTAAGCAGGGAATGACAGAGGCGTTCGAAGACAGCTTCAAGGAGGCCTCGCCTCTCATTTCTTCCATTGAAGGGTATTTGGGCCACGAACTGCAAAAATGCTTGGAAGACGATCACAAATACCTGCTGCTGGTGCGCTGGCGGAATCTTGAGGACCACACAGTAGGATTCAGGCAAACCCCGCAGTATCTGGAGTGGAAGGCGCTGCTTCATCACTGCTACAGCCCGTTTCCGGTAGTGGAGCACTTTACGCGCATCGAACTGGAATAGGCGAAAGACGGAATAGGAGGCCTTCCCATGGAAAAATATATCGCCCTGATTCGCGGCATCAACGTCGGAGGGAATAAAATCATCAAGATGCAGGACCTGAGGACGATGCTTCAATCCCTCGGGTTTCAGAACGTAAAGACCTATATTCAGAGCGGAAACGTAGTGTTGGGCGGCCCGGATAGCGGGGATGAGGCGATTGGGGAAGCCATTGAACAAGGCATAAGGGATACCTTCGGCTTCGACGCATCCGTAGTCATCCGTACAGCTCAAGAGCTGGAGGCGGCCATCGCAAATAATCCGTTCGAGCTAACCGGGGCAGAGGAATTCAAGCGATTGTATGTTTCTTTTCTGTCGGGAGAGCTTACGGATGAAGCCAGGGAGCGGCTGCGCCCTTATGAGGACGGTGAGGACAAGCTGCGCATCGTTGGCAAGGAAATGTACATTCTCTACAAGACCAAAGTCAGCGACTCCCCGCTGTTCAAAGTCCCTCTGGAAAAAATAATGGGCGTATCCGCCACGTCCCGCAACTGGAATACGGTGAACAAGCTTGCGGCGATGGCGCGGGAAGAATGATATGAAGAAAACGTTTTGTTCGTGGGTACCTTAATTTGGAAAAAACGGACGTTGAAATCATGAATGACTGGTGCGCCTATTGATCAGGTGAACATGATTTCAGGCATTAATATGCATCGAATCGGCATTCGGGAACATGAAATGCTCCTCGGATGCCCCTGGTTCAGGTTGAACCATAAGCTGCTTCCGGCGCTCTACTGGAGGCAGCTTATTTGCTTTGCAATAAGACTTGATAATGAGGCTTATGCCTTGATGCGGCAACGAGCATACCGCCCTATCGCCTTTAAGGCGACCGGTACTTAGGGCGGCCAGTAGTGGCGGAAGTTTTTGAAAAATTGCTACGTTTATACATCTTTTTACTCGTAGAACCCTTTCCCCAACTCAATTCCTGCAAATGCGCAGGCACTTGGCATCCAATCTCCCTATAGCGGCGTTCAAGCATCAAATTGATGCACAATCGCATCCATTTTCTTTTCCCTGGGCGAAATTCATCACGAAGCCTGCAGATTTGCAGGAATCGCCCTGTGCAGCCCGTGCGGCCTGTGGGCCTGCGCAGCC
>NZ_ASSD01000367.1 GCF_000520715.1 Paenibacillus zanthoxyli JH29 | reverse complement strand
TTCCCCCCCCGCCGATAATGCAGAGGCTGCCCGGCACCTCCGGCAGCGACAGGGCCTCATCGCTTGTGATAACGGCGGAAAGCTCCGCCCCGGGAATCGGTACCCTGGACGGCACCGAACCGGTGGCGACGATGGCCCGGTCAAAGCCGATCGTCTGCATGCTGCCGTCTTCCTTGCTTACTTCCAGCTCATGCACGCCGGTAAACCGGCCGGTGCCGATAATCTTGGTCACTTTGTTCTTCTTAAGCAGCGCGTCGATTCCGCCGGTGTTGATCCGGATAACCTTGTCCTTGCGCTTTTGCAGCCTCTTCCAGTCTACCGCAAGCTGCGGAATGTCAAGGCCGATTTCGGCCGATTCACGCTTCAGCGCCGTGTAGAACTCCGAGGTATGCAGCAGCACTTTGGTCGGAATACAGCCGACATTAAGGCAGGTTCCGCCCAAAGCTTTTTTCTCCACCAGCGTCACTTCAGCTCCCAACTGAGCGGCCCTTATCGCGGCAACATAACCGCCCGGCCCGCCTCCCAGCACCACAATTTTCATCCCGCATTCTCCTTTCACAGCAGCAGAAGCGCCGGATTCTCTGCGTACGCCTTGATTCTCTGCATAAACTGCGCCGCAACCGCGCCGTCCACCGCCCGGTGATCCGCCGTCAGGCTGAGATTCATCAGCGGCTTGATCACGACTTCGCCGTTCACGGCAACCGGCGTATCAACGATGGCATTTACGCCGAGTATCGCTACTTCGGGCTGATTGATAATCGGGGAGAAGGATTCCATGCCATACATCCCGAGATTGGTTATGGTAAAAGTGCCGCCGGTCATGTCGGCCGGGGTCAGCGTATTATTTCTCGCGCCTTCGGCAAGGAAGCGCACTTCATCTGAGATTTCGCCCAGGCCTTTCAGATGGGCGTTACGAAGAACCGGCACAACCAAACCGCTATCCAGGCCGACAGCCACGCCAATGTGAACCGCGTTTCTCATGACGAGGTCGTTGCCCTCGATGGAGCAATTAAGCAGCGGGAATTCGAGCAGCGCTTTGGCGGTAATCGCGACCAGCAGATCGGTGTAAGTAATCTTTCGTGAATCCTTCAATTGCCGTCTGAGGGCGGCGAGCGCGGTGGTATCCACCCGCATATTGTATGTGACGGTTGGTGAAATATCGACGCTTTCGCGCATCCGTTTGGCAATCACCTTCCGCATGGCGCTCATCGGAACGCGCGACACGGCCTGCTCATCCGCAGCCGTATTCCGTGCCGAAGCCGCTGACCGAGAGCCGGATACGGAGGCGGGAGCCTGGCCTGCGCTTCCGGAGACAGCCTCTACCGTGGCGGCAAAAGCGCGGACATCCTCCTTCATAATTCTGCCGTCCTTGTGGATGTCGGCGGGATTTACGCCAAGCGCCGCCGCTTCCTTCGCCGCAGCCGGGGAAATCCTAACCTTCGGCGAGCCGTGTTTGCCGCTCTCGGCATACCGCCGCACGTCGCCGTCCGTTATCCGGCCCTGCGGCCCCGTGCCTTTTACCGCAGACAGCTCCACGCCCAGATCCTTCGCCGTTCGCCGGGCCAGCGGCGAGGCCTTGATCCGGCCGCCGTGTGCAGCCGGTTCGTCCTCCGGAGCTGCGGCATCCGCTTCGGAAGCGGCAAGGCC
>NZ_ASSD01000366.1 GCF_000520715.1 Paenibacillus zanthoxyli JH29 | reverse complement strand
TATGGGTCAGCCAGCGGTTGAGGATAAGTCCGACCAGGATAAGGCCCAGGCCGCCCATGTATATCGGAAGCGAGCTTCCTTCACCGGTCTTCGGCAGGTTGCCGGAGGCGGGACTTGGCGACGGATCGGAAGGACCGCCTTTGGGAACGTCATCCTCGTCAATATCGACCCCGCCAAGCGGAACTTCCCCATCCGCAGGCACTTCCGTCGACGTAACACTTGGTACCGGTGAAGGCTGCGGCTCACTCGAGTTCGCCGGTCCTGCCGGAATTTGCTCATCCGGGATAATGACGGTCGAAGCCGTAGGTGTGGCTGATGGAGTCTGTGTACTTGCCGGCGGTGTCGTGA
>NZ_ASSD01000365.1 GCF_000520715.1 Paenibacillus zanthoxyli JH29 | reverse complement strand
TGCTGCCGCTGCGGCGGCGGGTCGGGCTCGTCTTCCAATTCCCGGAGCAGCAGATGTTCGCGGAGACGGTGGAGAAGGATCTGTGCTTCGGTCCGCTCAATTTCGGCATGAGCCAAGGCGAGGCGCTAGAGCGAGCGCGGCGGGCGATGCTGGATATGGGGCTGGACCTCTCGCTTCTTGGACGCAATCCGTTCCGCCTCAGCGGAGGACAGATGCGCAAAGCGGCCATCGCTTCGGTGCTGGCCGCTGACCCGGAGATTGTCGTGCTGGACGAGCCGACAGCGTCACTGGACCCGGTCAGCCGCAAGGAACTGATCGGACTGCTTACGCGTCTGTGCCGGGAGCGGAGGCGCACCATCATTGTCGTCACGCACCGGATGGACGAGCTTCTGCCTTATGCCGACCGCTGGGTCATTCTTAGCCAGGGCCGCGCCGTCTTCGAGGGTGGTGTGAAGGAGCTGGCAGCAGACCCTTCCGTGCTCACGCGCTGCGGTCTGGCGGTGCCGGACTCGCTGCGCTACTGGCGGGCGGTTGCGGACCGGCTTGGCCTGGATGACGAAGCTCCAAGGCTGACAGCGGAGGGGCTGGCGGAGCTGATTGTCTCCAGAAGCGGGAACAGCGCCGCCCGCGCTGGAGAAGAGGGGTCCGGCCATGAATGAGCGTTTGCTGCTCGGCAGAAGCATTGAGACCGGCTCCTGGGTACATAAGCTGGACCCGCGTTCCAAGCTCATTGGGATGCTGCTTTACGTCGTCGCCATTTTGATGTCCCGGTCTTGGCCGGCCATGGCGCTGCTTGCTCTGTTCTCGGTAACGGTGGCGGCTTCAACCCGGATTCCGCTGAAATATTATTTGAAGGCGACCAAGCCGCTGCGGTATTTAATGCTGTTTATTTTTATCGTTCAGCTGCTGTCGGTCAAGGAAGGGGAGGTATGGCTGACGCTTGGTTCTTACTCCCTGCACGAGGAGGGGCTCAGGCTCGGTGCGTTCGCGGTCATCCGCACATTCCTGCTGGTCGCCTTTACCGCTCTGCTGACGTTCACGACCACTCCGGCCCGTCTGAACCAGGGGATGGAGGGGATTTTGTCGCCGCTCAGATTCACCGGACTATCTCCGGGCCGCTTTACGCTGATGGTCAGTCTCGCTCTGCGGTTCATACCGACCATTCTGGACGAGGCGCAGATTATTCTGAAGGCTCAGGCCTCGCGGGGGGCTGATCTGAGCGAGCTGCCGCTGAAAGAGAAGGGGCGGATGCTGGTGACGCTGCTCGTGCCCGTCATTGCCGGGGCGTTCCGGCGCGCCCAGGATCTGGTCTATTCCATGGAAGCGCGCGGCTTCCAAATGGATGCCCCCCGTTCGCGGTATCGCAGACTGAGGTGGGGCTGGGCCGATACTTTTTTTATCGCCATGTTCGTTATGCTGGGCTTTGCCGCAGCCATCCTGTAAATGGTCAGGTCATCAGGGGAGTCACTTAAGGGGGAAACACGCATGACGCGTTATTTTAATGGAAAAGAAATTGAATTGCTGGCGCCCGCCGGCACCTTCGAGATTTTTAAAGAGGTTGTGCAGTCCCGCTGCGATGCGGTCTATTTCGGCGGACCCGTGCTCAATATGCGAATGATGCGCAAGGGCTACAATTTATCCCATGAAGAGATTACGGAGGCGCTGTCTATAGCCCATAGTCTTAGCAAAAAAGTCTACATTACCGTCAACAACCTGTTCAGCGAGCAGGAGACTGGGGAAGCCCGTGAATATCTCGCTTTTCTGGACGGCGTTCGTCCGGATGCGCTGATCGTGCAGGATATGGCGGTGCTGGAGCTGATTCGGGAGATGGGGCTTACCCTGCCTATCCATGCCTCGGTCATGATGAATGTGCATAATTTGGAGATGATCTACGCGCTGCGTGATCTTGGCGTAAGCCGCGTCGTCACTTCGCGGGAGATGGACCTGCAGACGGCGAAGCTGCTGGGCGCAAGGAGCGGAATGGAACTGGAGTATTTTGTCCATGGCGACATGTGCTCGGTTCACGGGGCGAACTGCTATTATAGCTCTCATGTATTCGGGATGAGCAGCAACCGGGGCAAATGCATGAAGCCGTGCCGGTGGAATTACCGGATTAAAAAGGACGGCTATGTCTTCCCGGCGGATTACCCGCTCGCGGTCAAGGATATGTTCATGTACGAGAATTTGCCGGAGCTGATCGAATCGGGAATTACCTCTTTCAAAATCGAAGGCCGCATGCGCGACAAAGATTTTATGGTCATGCTCGTCAACAGCTACGGCGAGGCGATCGACCGGTATATCGAAGACCCGATAGGGTTCGACCGGACGGTTGATTCGAAGCTGCTGTACCAGAACCGCAAGCGCGATTTCTCTACCGCCTACGCGTTCGGCAAGCCGGGCCTGCGGAATATTAACCGGCGCTATGAAGGTACAGGCAAGTTCTACAGTACCGGTAAGGTGTTCAGCACGCCGACGGCGGAGCGTGAGCTGTCCGAAGACCGTGTAATGCAGCTGAAGGGACGGCTGGCGCAGGAGGCGCGGCCTAAGCAGGCTCGGGTGAGTCCGGAGCTTGCGGTGCGCATCAACAACATGGCGCAGGCCAAGGCCGCGTTGGACGCCAAGGTGGGGCATCTGTACCTGTCCGGCGACGTCTACGAGCCCGACCGTCCATTTACCAAGCGCGACATTATGGAACTGGGAGCTGTTAAAGGAGAAACGAAGCTCTATCTGGGACTGCCGCGGATGATGACGGAGCTGCATTTTGACCAATACGACCAACTGCTGATCCATGGAGAACGCCTGCCGATTGACGGCCTGCTCGTAACGAATCTTGGCGCGATCCGCCGCTATAATACTTCCGGATACCCTCTGATCGGGGACGCCAGCCTCAATATCTACAACACTCTGGCCGCCGGGCTGTATGCAGGGCTTGGACTCAAGCGGATTCCCGTATCGCCGGAGATGACGCTGGAGCATTTTGCAGCCTTTGCTTCACGCTGTCCGCTGCCGCTGGAAATGGTGGTGCACGGCACGCCCGCGCTAATGTATATGGAGCATGATTTATATGAGAACGCCGAAGTGATGGAGCCGATCGGGGAGGAAGACAACCGCTATGTCGGCAATGATGTGCTTGTTCTGATGACCGACAAAGGAGAGAATCCGGTGTACCGGGATCAGCATGGACGCTGTCATCTGGTGTTCTCCAAAGAGCTGTGCTATCTGCCGATGCTGGATGAGCTGAATGCGGCGGGCATCTCCACTTTCCGTATTGAGGGATCGACTTATACGCCGGAACAGCTGAATGAAATCATTACGGCGTATCAGCAGGCACTGAGGGGGATTTCGCAGCAGGGTCTGACTTCCGGCATGCAGCCCGTCTATGCGGGATATACACTGGGGTCGCTGCAATTTGATTGAATTTTAAATATCGACTAGAAAAGAGGGACCGGCTGTGAACGAGAACAACATGATTGGAAGAGAGGCCGTCACGGCCAAGCGTAAGCAGTATTTCTACCCTTGTACACAGCATTTTTACCGCAATTCACCACAGCTTGTCCACGGGTCGATGCAGCATGTCTATGACGAGAACGGCAAGGAATATACTGATTTCTTCGCCGGGGTGTCGGTGGTAGCTTGCGGCCATTGCAACCCGGCGATTACGGAGCGGACGATTCATCAGCTGCAGCAGCTGCAGCATACGACGACCGTATATCTGACTCAGCCGAACGTCGATCTGGCGGAGCGGCTGGCGGAGGTGCTTCCCGGTGACTTAAGACGCACCTTCTTCGTGAACAGCGGCTCGGAGGCGAACGAGGGGGCGATGCTGCTGGCAAGGCTCCATACCGGACGCAAAGGATTTATTGCGCTGGAGAGCGGGCTGCATGGGCGGACCAATCTGACGATGAGCGTAACGGGGCTGCCTATGTGGCGGACCGATAAATATCTGGACGAGGATGTAGCCTTTATCCGGCGTCCCTACGATCCGGATTTGACGCCGGAACAGGCGGCGGAGCGTTCATTGGAGGACCTGAAAAAGGTGCTGGAGGAGAAGGGAGGATCGATTGCCGCCATGATCGCCGAGCCGATTCAGGGTAATGGCGGGATGATTATGCCGGAGCTCTCGTACTTCCGTTCGGTGAAGTCGCTGCTGGAGCAGTACGGCGTCCTGCTGATTGCGGACGAAATCCAGACCGGCTTCGGACGCACGGGCAAGATGTTCGCTATGGAGCATTTCGGCGTCGTTCCGGACATGATCACAATGGCTAAGGCGCTCGGCAATGGCGTTCCGGTGGCCGCTTTTGCGGCAGGGGACGAAATTGCAAGTTCGCTCAATACACCGTCCGCTTCCACCTTCGGCGGGAATCCGGTGTCGGCGGCCACGGCGCTTGCCGTGCTGGATTATATCAAGTCGGAGCGGCTTCCCGAGAGGGCGCAGCAGTTGGGCGCAAGACTGAAGGAAGGGCTTCAGGATCTTCAGAGACGCTATCCGGAGCGAATCGCCGATGTAAGGGGAACGGGGCTTATGCTGGGCATGGAGCTGCGCGGCGGCAATGCGGCGGACGCTGCGGCCTTAACGGATGATGTGTTGGAGGAAATGAAGGACCGGGGATATCTGATCGGGAAAAACGGAGTGGGCCGCAATGTCCTGGCCTTTCAACCCCCGCTTGTTATTGTAGAGCAAGATATCGACGGTATGCTGGGGGCGCTGGCCCATATTCTCGCAGGTGCGTAGCATAAGGCGAGGCGACAAGAGAAGAATGGGGAAGTAAAAAATGGTCATCATTAACGCCTGCAAAATCGCGGCGCATAAGCTTAAAATGTTCAGCGAGCTGGTCATGTTCTCGCACACGCTGTTCTCGCTGCCCTTTGCCATAATATCCATGGTGTGGGCGGCTGGCGGCTGGCCTTCGGGCCGCATTATGCTGTGGGGGCTGATCGCTCTTATCGGCGCGCGTAACGGTGCCAATGCTTTCAACCGGCTCGTTGACCGGACCTTTGACGGCCAGAATCCGCGGACGGCTCACCGGCATCTTCCGCAGCAGCTGCTGGCCGAGAAGGAGGTTGCCGTATTTATCGTCGTCAACTATATGATTTTCATTGCCGCTTCGGGCATGCTGAATCTGCTGTGCCTGATCCTTTCGCCGGTGGCGATCGTGCTGATCTCATCTTACTCCTATACGAAACGATTCACCTATCTCAGCCATCTGTACCTTGGATTCGTTATCGCTTCGGCTCCGATTGGCGCATGGTTTGCGGTAACCGGACAAATCGCGTTTACGCCCTTTGTCATCGGCACGGTCGTCATGCTGTGGATCGCCGGCTTCGACATTATATACGGCACCCAGGATATCGAATTCGACCGCCGCATCGGGCTGTGGTCCATTCCCAGCTATTTCGGGCTGGAGAACGCGCTGCGCATTGCGGCGGCGCTGCATTTTATTATGATTATGCTGCTGTTGTTTCTATACCAGTGGCGCGGACTCGGCTGGACATATCTTGCCGGCATCGGCATAGCGACGCTGCTTCTGATGACAGAGCACAAGATCATCAAGCCTTCGAACCGGCAGCTGATGAAGATGGCCTCTTATAATCTGAATCAGGTGATTAGTACGGTTATTTTGGCTTGTACTCTGATTGATTATTTCTATATAAGCTAGAGGATTGGAACTGCATATAACGGCCAAACGGCCGCTCTCTCCTAATGAATCGGAGAGGGCGGCCGTTTGGCATTAAACTGGTTACTATGAGGTTAGGCTTGTTCAGCGGTCTCTTCCCGCAAAATATGCAATCAGCGTTTCTAGATCGGCATAGGCCGAGTAAGAGGACAATTGCTTCGCAATATCGGCCGCCTGGTCCAAGTAACGGCGGCTCGTTTCTTCCGTGCGGGCGAGTGCATCGCTGCCGGAGATTGCCGCCAGAGCGGCCTCGACATCAGCTTCGGAGGAATGGGGGCCGATGCGGCGGATATGGGCCGCGAGCCTGGGGTCCTGCAGCGCGTAGATTACGGGCAGGGTAACCTGACCGCTGCGGAGATCGCTGCCAGCAGGCTTCCCAAGGGTCTCTGACGATTGGGTGAAGTCCAGCAGATCGTCTTGAATCTGAAAGGCGATGCCGAGCGCCTCGCCGAATGCGTACAGAGCCCCGGCCGTCTCTTCCGTGCTCTCGGCCGACAGCGCTCCCACACGAAGGCAGGTCGCCATCAGCAGAGCCGTCTTGTTGAGCGATTTCTCCAGATATTCCTCCATGGTGATATCGTAATCGTAGGCGTGCTCCATCTGCTGATATTCCCCGATGCACAGCTGGGCGGTGGCGACAGCCGACAGATCATGCACGTAACGGTTTTTATTCTTTGCCAGCTTGCTTAGCAGCTCGATCACCCGTGCCGACATGTAATTGCCGATATGGACGGCGGAAAGGACCCCCGTCTTGGTATGCAGGGCGGGACTGCCCCGCCGCAGCTTGGCGTCGTCGATGATATCGTCATGAACGAGCGAGGCGGCATGAATGAACTCGGCCGCTGCGGCGAGCTGAAGCGTACGGCGACGGGTTCTCTTACGGCCGAACCGGCTTCCGACAATCACCATAAGCGGGCGAAGCCTTTTGCCGCCGGAGGCGATAAGCTCCAGGACGCTTGTCGCCAGCGGTGAGCCTGCGGGGACATCCTTGTCGCCCGTTAAGAGATGTTCAATTTCACGGTTAACTTCTGCAATGTCGATATTCAAGGCTTCGTGAAGCTTCATGTTGGTGCGATCCCACCTGTTCTAACACTTTTTCCGATTTGCCGTGTTCTTTGATTCAGCATTCAGGAACTGTCCGATTTCGGCTGTGAGGTTCAGCTCGGCATAGTCCCCGTTTGACCTTCTGATCTGCTGCTGCTTAATAAAAGGAGCCAGATGGACGACGAGATCCAGTTCACGATACTTTATGGCGAATTGAAGGTAAAAGCTGTATAAATAATCTCCATCCAGCACGCTGCGGATCAAGCCCTGATGATTTGCAGTGCATTCCATATGATACCGGGCTGCCTGGGTAAGGATGATATAAATACCCATCAGATGCAGTTTGCGGCTGTATTCCAGATTGAAGCCTTCCATTACCGGGAGAAGATCTTCGCCTTCCCCGGGCGAGAGAGTAAGCTGAATTCCGGCGATGGGCGACAATTCTGCCTGGAGCAGCCGGATGGTATCCCCAATGAGTTGCCTGTTCACGGGATTCTCTCCTTCTTATTGGTTTTGCCCAAGCGGTCAACGTCCGAATCCTCCTGCAAAACCACTCTTAAATAAGGAGAGTAATGTGCCTAAAGGACACATTACTCCATAAAAGTTTGGTTATTAAGCTTGTATGATTACACAGAAAACACATAAATCACTTATATAATGTTTGTAATGAATCGCTATTTTATGATACCGGGCAGATAAAACTAATGGATTCAGTGCGTTCAGTCAGTATACAGATACCAGCGCCTTACGAACGGAACCTTCTTCCACTGCTTCTTAAGCCAAGGCAGAACATAGTAATCGAGACCGAAGACGCTGCCGGAACCGCCGATGCAGGCGATCGCCGCCGCCACATACCACAGCATTTCCGTGGACGCCATCTTGGTTGTCCAGATCATGACGGCCATACCGATTGTCCCAATTGATGCAATGGCTGTGAACAGGCCGACGATGAGCATGATACCAAAGATGATTTCGGCGCATACCATACCGAGCTGGAACCACTTAGCAAGGAACGTATAGTTGCCGTCCGGTTGATAGAACAAGAGATCCATGAACCAGTTCGAAATATTGTAGATGAACTTTGGAACTGGAAGGGCGGACACCGCTTCTTTGGCCGTATCAACCGCCGATGCCGCCGATTGCGCGTCGACCGTTTCCTTGACGTTGCTTACCGCTTCGCTGGCCGCCGATGTTGCATCCTTAAGATAAGGGGCCGCCGGGATCAGGAAGATCTTGCTCCAGCCTTGATCGATAATTTTCTGCAGCTTATCAATGCCTTCATACACCCACATGCCGCCGAGCAGCATGCGGAGCGGAACGAGCCAGAAGTTAGGAGAACGCTTGGAGAAATATCCGCCGACGAAGCTTCTGCGGTTCTCCACGTGGAAGAACTCGTGCATCATGTAAGTCCATACTTTGTTGAAGCCGACGACACCGGACAAATAGTAGATATTGATCATATGCTTAGCGAACATGGCCAAAAATCCGGAGAGCATGAACATTTTATTCGGGAGGCCGACATTGGCTACGCCGTAGCGGCTTCCGATCGATACCATCGTACCGTGGAAAGCCGGTTTGTATCCTTTTTTCGCCGTTCCGTTAATATCGGCTACAATGTTGCCGGCAATCAGCGGAGCGGCAAGCTCGGCATTCTCAACCATCTGCGGAACCGGACGCTGCTCGCCTTCGACAATGTAGAAAATGTTGTCGCCGACAACATATACGTTCTTGTGGTCAACGCTTTCCAGATGTTCGTTGGTTACGATGCGCTTTCGACCTTGCTGCTCAACATCAAGTTTGCCCACAAGCTCAGAGCCTTCAACGCCCGCCGTCCAAACGATGGTATTCGCGGCCACGACATTCTTCTCGCCGAGAGCCACGCTGCCTTTGCCTACTTCGGTGATCTTAGCGCTGGTCACGATCTCCACATTCAGCTTGCGCAAATGCGCCTCGGCTTTGCGGATCAGCTTATCCGGCAGGATCGGCAGAATTTTCGGCGCCATATCGGCAACGATCAGCCGTACTTCTTTCGGATCGATAAAGAACTCTTGGCATAGCTCTTCGCGGTATTCCGCCATTTCACCAACCAGCTCAACGCCGGTAAAGCCGGCGCCGACAATAACAAAGGTCAGCATGGAACGGCGGACTTCCGGTTTCTTCTCTTTGGCCGCCTGCGTGAACATGTCGCGGATTTGGCGTTTCAGCGCAACGGCATCGTCATAGGACCAGAAAGAGAAGGTGTTCTCTTCAGCGCCGGGAATTCCGAAAAAGGTCGGCTTGCTGCCTGTGCCGATAACGAGATAATCATATTCATAGACCGCTTTTTCGGACGATAGCTTCTTGCCTTTGAAGTCAATATCGCTGATCTCGTCGAGGACAACATCCACCTTGAGACCGGCAAAAATTTTCTTCAGGTCGATCTTGATCGAATCCTCGGGAGCGCGGTTTGCAGAGACCTCATGCAGCTCAGTCAGCAGCGTATGGTAGGGGTTCCGGTCGATCAGTTTGATCTCTACATCTTTATTGTTCTTTAATTTCTTTGCGAGTTTTTTGGCTGTGAGTACGCCGCCGTAGCCACCGCCAAGAATCACGATTCTTTTCAAAAGAAATTCACCTCGTTCGTCTGATTAACTGTATGACAACCGCGAATTATTTCGCTCCTTCAAGTGCTTTTTCCGCCAGGGCCCAATACTCGCCAACGCTGATCGTCACGCCGGAAATGGCATCGGTCTTGCCTTCGGCATCGAATGCTGGAGCTGCGGTTTGGTTGGCCAGGTAATACTGCTGCGCTTCGATTGCTTCTTCATGCCATTCGGCTTGGGCTTTAGGATTCTTTTCCTTCATGCCGTACTTGCCGTCTTTGGAAAATTGCTGCTTGTCGTTGCCGTCTTTGTCGACGCCGCTGAATTTGGCAGCCACGATATTGCCGTTAGCGATGGACAAGTCAACCGTCGGAGCCCAGCCGGACTTGGCGTCCATTTCGCCTTGGGCATGGTATCCGCCGTCTTTGTAAGGTCCAGGCTGAGCCGGGCCTGCGGCCAGAGCGGCTTGAGCAGCTTGAACGAGGTCATTAACGTGTACGGATACGCCGGAAATGGCGTCGGTCTTGCCTTCAGCATCCAAGGTAATGGCGGCAGGGTCCTGCTTCTCGATCAGAAATGCTTCCGCCTTGGCGGCCTGTTCGTGCCATTCGGCTTGTGCGCCGCCTTTGGATACGAGACCGTATTTTCCGTCCTCGGAGACCTTTTTCTTCAGATCACCGGCGTTGTTGACGTTGAATCCGTTCCAGTCAGCTTTAGTAATTTTGCCGCCTTCTACAGTCAGGATTGCGTAAGTTTGCCAGCCGGTTTTTTCATCGGCAGGAATAGTGCCGTAGTAAACACCGTCCTGGTATTTGGCTGCATCTGTCGACGGAGCCGCGCTGCTTGCAG
>NZ_ASSD01000364.1 GCF_000520715.1 Paenibacillus zanthoxyli JH29 | reverse complement strand
GGCGCTCTCTGGAGCGCTCATTGCCCAGTACCAGGCCTTTGCCGATTCCTCAATGGGCATCGGGATGATCGTTATCGGCCTCGCCTCCGTTATTATCGGCGAAGCAATCTTTGGCTCGCGCAGCGTGTTCCGCGCGACGCTGGCGGTTGTGCTTGGCTCGATTGTGTACCGGATTGTTGTCGCACTTGCGCTGAGGGTGGAATGGCTTGACGCCTCCGACCTTAGATTAATAACGGCCATTATCGTAATAATAGCCTTGGTGTTCCCATCGGTGCAGCGCTTCCTCAAGCAAAAGAACAACGCCCGCAAGCGTACGGCTGAGCTGGCCGAGCAAGCCTTGAAGGGCAAGAGAGGGGGGGCTGCTGATGCTAAGGCTCGATAATGTATCCAAGCTGTTCAATCCGGGTACGCCGGACGAGAAAATTGCGCTGCTCGGTATCGGCCTGGACCTGAATCCGGGTGATTTCGTAACGATCATCGGCAGCAACGGAGCCGGGAAGTCGACGCTGATGAATATTATTTCCGGTGTCATGAAGCCGGATCTCGGCGAGGTCCTCATCGAAGGAAGCTCGATCAGTCATTTGGCCGAGCATCAGCGCAGCCGCTGGATCGGGCGGGTCTTTCAAGATCCGATGGCCGGTACGTCTCCCCATATGACCATCGAAGAGAATCTGGCAATGGCTTACAAGCGCGGCAAGAGCAGAGGTCTGTCCATCGGCGTAACATCCTCGAAGCGGACGTTGTTCCGCGAAGAGCTTCAGCGGCTTGGCATCGGCCTGGAGAATCGTCTGCGGGCGAAGGTGGGTCTTTTGTCGGGAGGAGAAAGACAGGCGCTCAGCCTGCTGATGGCCACCTTTACGAAGCCGCAAATCTTGCTGCTGGACGAGCATACGGCTGCCCTTGATCCAGCCAGAGCGGATCTGATTACGCAGCTGACCGAATCCATCGTTCGGGAGATGAAGCTGACTACTCTGATGGTAACCCATAATATGGAGCAGGCCATCCGGCTGGGCAATCGGCTTATTATGATGGACAAAGGACAGATTATCCTTGATATCGACGAGAAGCGTAAAAAGGACTTGACGGTAGAACGTCTTCTAGGCGAATTCGAGACCATCAGCGGACACAAGCTGGCGGACGACCGAATCGTGCTGGGCTAAGCAGCAAGCTTCGCTGCAACTCGGATGCTTGCTCCGGATTATCGGTACATGCATCCTTTTTTATAGCTTATTATGTATTGAATTCTATGCAGAAGCGGGCAAGCATAAGTATTACAACAGCTCTCACCTTCTAAATCTATGATGCTACAATCACGAAGAATATAGGCTCCACGCCAGTGGGGTCTTTTGCTTTCATTACATTGTTAGTAACAGCATGTTGCCCAATAATGTAACTTATACCCTTGAAAGGAGGTCGGACGATGGATGAGCATATTGTATCCATGATCAAACTGCTCATTGCTATGCTGTTTGGTCTATTCATTGGAATCGACCGGCAACTAAAGCAGAAACCGCTTGGCATTCGGACCAGTATGGTCATCAGCATCGCCAGCTGTCTTGTTACAATCGTATCCATCCAAGCCTTTGAAAAATTCTCGGGTCCGGATCATCCTAATATGGACCCAATGCGGCTGGCGGCGCAAATCGTAAGCGGCATCGGCTTTCTGGGTGCGGGCGTTATCCTGCGCAGAGGCGGCGATGCCATCTCCGGCCTGACATCGGCGGCGCTGATATGGACGGCGTCGGGAATCGGCATCACAGTGGGTGCAGGCTTCTATATCGAAGCGGGAATTGCCGTCGTGCTGCTCATTTTTGCAGTCAATGCGGTTCCTTGGCTTATCCGCACCGTCGGTCCGCAGTCGCTTAACAATCACGACATTTCCGTTAAGATTACTATGGCGAGCGATGAGGCCATAGCTGAAGTCATCAATAAAATCGAAAATCGGGTAGGATATAGTAAAGGCAAGACTAAAAGGAAATTCCGTGAAAGAATGGTCCGGCGGATGAGAATCAAGGACCTGGATGACGGGAGACAAATGATCGATATGGTGCTGTCCGCACCCGACCGCGATTTTTGCACCGAAATCTATTATGATTTAAAGGATATTGAGTATATCTTGAACGTTGAAGTGGAGCAGTTGTAAGTACGAGATACACACGGAATAGAAATATGGTAATCTATCATTAGTGAAGCAATTACATTATTTAGAAACCGGGGTGATCTAGTGGATATAGAGGCATACGAAGGACAATTTGAGGGAGAAGATGCGGTGTGGCTCAGAGCCGGGCGTTATGAAGCGGCGGTGCTGCCGGCATTCGGCGGCAACTTGATTGCGTTCCGTGATACGCAGAGCGGTTATCGGTTCCTGCGCGAACCGGGAACGGAAGGTATGGATGCTTTTAAAGAAAGCCCTGGAGTGTACGGGATACCCGTGCTGTTCCCGCCGAACCGCTACGAGGACGGAAAATTTCCTTGGAACGGACAAGTATATCGTCTGCCGATTAACGAGGAAGCTACAGGCAACCACCTGCACGGTTTTTTACATACAGCGGCTTGGCAGGTGGAAGACTTTGGGGCCGGGAAGAACGAGAGCTATGTTACCATAGCGGTAAAAGTGGACGAGAATCATCCATCTTACAAATATTTGCCGCATCAATACACCGTTAAGCTGCGTTACGGCCTGTCGGAAGCGGGACTGTCCCAACAGGTTCTGATTCGCAATGACGGGGATGAGACGATGCCCTGCCTGCTGGCTTTTCATACGGCGGTCAACGCTCCGTTTGCCCGGGAAAGTGCCGCAAGCGATTACCGCGTGAAGCTAACGATCGGTAAGCGGTGGGAGCTTAATGAGCGGATGCTTCCAACGGGGAATTATCAGCCTCTGACACCTGAAGAGACAGAGCTTCGGGAAGAAGGTGTATACCCGTTCTTTGCTCCGCTGGACAATCATTATACAGCCGTCCCGCAAAATGGGCGCAACCGGATGGAACTTACCGATACCAGACTCGGTGTGACTCTGGTGTATGATGTGGGCACATCCTACAAGCAGTGGATGATCTGGAACAACGGGGCGACGGAGGGCTTTTTCTGCCCCGAGCCGCAGATTAATCTGGTCAATGCGCCGAATGTGCAGCTGCCGGGCGAAGAAATCGGCTTGTTCAGTCTGCAGCCGGGCGAGTATTGGGAAGAAACCGCGAGACTGTATGTAAGAAGATTGGGATAATGGAGAACTCTATACCGGATTTAGCGCAGACTTGATTGGAGGACCTAAATGCAGCTTATTGCCATGCTTACCATGCTGATTGATCATATCGGATATATCTTTTTTCCCCAGGATCTTGGGTGGCGATATATCGGAAGAATTGCGTTCCCCATCTATTGTTATGCGCTTGTCCAGGGGCATCTCTATACCTCCTCCAAGTCCCGATACTTGCTGCGGCTGCTCATTATCGCGCTGATCACGCAAATTCCGTACAATTTGGCCCTTGATCCGGGAGGACTGAATGTCGTCTTTACGCTGCTCCTTTCCGAACTCGTGCTAATTGCGCTGGATAAGCTGCCCAAGCTGTGGATGGGCATTGGGGTTGCAGCTCCGATCCTTTGGGTAATGGACTATTTTCCGCTTGATTATAATGCGTACGGGCTGCTTCTGGTGCTGATCTTCCGCTATGCCCGTTCGTACGGGCTCGTGCTTGCGCACTTGACCCTGAATGCAGTTTATATGTTCTATTACGGCCGCTTACGGTCCCGAGCTTTGGGAGCAACTGCGAAAGCGGCGCGTTCCGCGCTGGGTTTGGTGGTCATTTTACCCGGGGCACCTGGCTGTGCTTGCCATCATCCGGCTATTATATTATGGCGAATTGCCGGAAATGGACTGGAGAAGTATTTTCGTTATGTAAAAGTATGTAAAATCGGCATGCCCTATCCATTTACAGAATATCCCTCACCTGAGATAATAATTTTGCATGTCTAAATCAAAAGAGAGAAGAGGGATTCAATGAGAAATGTGAAAAAAAGAGCGAAGTGGCTGCTGCCAATCTTGGCGCTGCTGCTTGTGCTTGCGGGATGTCAAACGGTAGGCGGCCTGGATTTAAATAAGGCGCTGCTGGGCAATCTCGACGTAAAATCAGCGGAGGAGAGCGTGTCATTCTCTCTGAACGCGGTCCCGGCACCGGGAATCAGCGCCGAAGATCAGAAAATCATCGATCTTATCAATTCCTTCACATTAAACGTAAGTCATTTGAAGCTTCAAGAAGGCGGAGACATTTCTGCCAGCGGGACACTTGGCTATAAGCAGGCCAGCATTCCATTTACTTTTTACATGAGCAAGACGGTGCTCGCCTTGAACGTTGAAGGAGCCAAGAAACCTTTCTATTTCCCGATGGAGGCTTATAATCAGGAACTTTCGGCGGCTGGACTTGATGTAGAGAAGGCGGAAGGTCTCAGCAAGCTGATGAGCCAGTTTGTAATTAAGAATCTTCCCAATCCATCCGCAATCAGCGTAACCCCTGTTAACGAAGCTGTGTATGGCGAGTCTTTGAACCTGATGAAGGTGCATGCCGAAGTAACGGGAGAAGAACTGCCTGGACTGTTAAAAGCTTTCCTGAAATCCGTGTCAAAGGATACGGAGGGCTTTACCGAACTGATCAGCGGTCTGTACGATTATTTGCTGCCGGTGCTGAAGCAGGAGTCGACAACGGATATGCTGAGCAGCATTGGGCTGGGTGACGTTCCGATAGAAAATAAAGCGGAGGTCGTTACCGTCCTTCATGATGCGGCCAAGCTGGCGGTCGATACGGCTCTTCTGGTGTATGACAAGCAGCTCGACAAGCTGTATGAATCGGCCCCCGAAATTAAGACCGTTCTTAGCAAGGATACGAAGCTTCAGGTTGATCTGTTCATTGACAGCGCCCTGCACGTCCGCAAGCAGAACCTGAGTCTGAACGTGGCACTGCCGAATGACGTAGGTATTCCAATCCGGAGCATTTCCTTCAAGACGGAAACCCAGGTATGGAACATTAACGGTCCGGTCAAGGCGGACCCGATCGCAACGGAGGGCGCCTTGAACGTTATGGAGACGGAGCTTACACCGGGCGTGGTTCTGCGCAATTTTGCTGCGGATTCAACAGTTTGCCGTGTGCTTAAGGACGATCTTGGCATTACTAAAAAATCGGTTGTGATTGACCCGGAAACGGATTATTCCGATGCTGTTGTTAAAGGGACGACGGCGATGATCCCCCTTCGTTATTTGGCCGCTGAGCTGGATGCCCAGGTGGAATGGGACGCGGCAACCCAGCGGATCACAGTTACCGACGATATTTATGGAACGACGATCGTCCTGAGAGCAGGCTCGAAGGATGCCGTTATAGACGGTGCGAAAGTCAAACTGCCACAGCCGGTGTATTTTGACCAATACGGCAGAGGCTATGTGCCGCTGCGCAGCATAGCCGAGGCACTTCATGCCCAGGTGAAAGTGGACGACGAAGGCCTGATTTATATTACGCGCGATTAGACTTTCATATCTGTACTGAATAAGCCCTGCCGCTTCCTTAACGCAGTATGCGTCGAAGCGGCAGGGCTTTTGATTTTGGGGAGGAAGCAGCCCCGGCGGTACATGCAACAGGGTTTAACGCTGCTCGCGGTTCAGAATAATCTCAAGAGAGGGCGCCAAATCGTGCCCACTGAGCAATTTGAAGGTACTGCCCAAAAAATGGCTGCATTCAAAGCCGGAGCAGGTACGGTTCTCTTTTTTGAAGATCAGACCGTCGTAGAGAAGCTGCAAGCAAACTTTGCTGCGTATGCAGATAATTTCCCTATTTGGTCCAACCAGTCTTCCGGTATGCTCCAGCATGTCGTATGGACCGCTCTGGCAGAAGCCGGCGTAGGCGCTTCCCTGCAGCACTACAACCCGCTGATCGACGAAGAAGTGAAGTCGACATGGGAGCTCCCGGCAAAATGGAAACTGATTGCTCAAATGCCTTTCGGCGGCATCGTGACCGCTCCTGGCGAGAAAGAGTTCCAGCCTGTTGAAGACCGTGTAAGGGTATTTAAATAAGACCGGGCGATTTCGATTGCCACCGTGCAGGCCAAGAGTGGGGCGAGCATTGCGGCAAGAGAATCCGGAAGGAGCAGCATTGATTAAGCCGTCTCGCTTAGGATCTTTAAGTAAAATTCGCAAAAAAGGACAGGCGACGAATCGCTTGTCCTTTTAGGTCCAGGCTTGCTTATTATTGAGCAGCGGCGCTTGCTTCCGGCTTAGCGGAGGCTTCCGGCGCTGCAGAGGCTTCCGCCTTCTTAGCGTCGGCCAGCGTGTTCGTAATTTTCGCTCCCGAGGTCAAAGTCTGCATCCAGGTGCCGGACATTTCGTTGACTTTCTGGGAAATCAGCGTTTTACGGATTTCTTCCTTCGAATTCTCCAAAGTTGGTGTAACAGCGTCCTTGTGGTCCGTTACTTTGATGATGTGGTAGCCATATTCACTCTTGACAGGCGCGCTTACTTCACCGGCCTTCATTTTGAAGGCTGCATTCGAGAATTCGGCAACCATATCGCTGCGCTTGAAGAAACCAAGGTCGCCGCCTTTGTCCTTGGAGCCGGGATCTCCCGACTTCTCTTTGGCCAATGCTGCGAAGTCTCCGCCCGCTTTGAGCTGCTTCTCGATCGCGTCGGCTTCTTCTTTCGTCTTAACTAGAATATGGGAAGCGCGAACCTGTTCTTCCGAACCGAGCGAGGCTTTGTTTTCATTGTAGTAGGTTTGGATATCTTTATCGGTAATTGTGATTTTTGGCTCAAGCAGCTTGCGTACCTTAACCTGAAGCGGCAGCTGCTCCTTGAGATCGTCTATCGTCATACCGCTTTGAGAAAGTGCGGAATTCAGGCCTTCCTCGCCGCCGAACTGCTTCTTGAGGTCTTCGATTTCATTATTAATATCGGCATCGGTAACGGTAATCTTGGCTTTCGCGGCTTCCTGATCAACAAGCTCCTGGGTAATCATGGATTGCAGCGTCGACTCGCCGCCGGCTTGCACCAGCTTGTCGTACAACTCGTTCTTGGTAATATCTTGGCCGTTTACGGTAGCGACTGCAGCTTCACCGTCTGCCTTCTGGAACGTCGGATAAATCAATACAACAACAAGCGCGGCCGCCAGCACGATCGAGGCGATCATCCAGCCTTTGCCGCCCTTGGATTGGGCCGGTGCGTTCGCCGGCGGTTCGCCAATCTTGTCCATAACAGGGATTTCCTGTTCAGTATTATTGACTGCGGCTTCCTCCGATTTCGTGGGGATATCCTGGTGCTCTCTCTCGTTCAAATTCTTCTCATCCATTGTAACAATGACTCCCTTCAGTTATAGGTGTTGCCTGTCTTCATACAACTTTACCAGAATTCTGCCCTCCAAACCTTAAGATGACATAAAAAAACGGATTTTCTTTTTAAGAAAGCCTTAATTAAGCCAAAAAAGCCGGAAAATCACGGTTTCCCATGATTTTCCGGCTTCAAGAGGTTAAATGCGGCAGCTGCTTCAAGAAACCATGCCGCCAAGAAGCTGGCGGATGGACTCCTGCTTTCTTTTAGGGATGCGTACCCGCTTGGCGTAACCGCCTTTTTCCCCGAAATAAATGCAGTCGTCCTCGATGGAACTGATCTTGCTCAGGTTGACATAAACGCCTCCCTGAACATGAAAATAGCTCGAAGATTTTAGCAGCCCGTCGAGCTGCTCGGCAGACATTCTCTTTTTAATATTATAGTTTCTGCCGTGAAAGATGACCAGGTCATGATTGCCGACCTTAAAGAACAGAACGTTCGTCTCCACCTCGAAGTCCTCATATACGTTTCCGGCTTCCAGTAGAATGCTGTTCATTCCTGTTCCCCCTTTAAACATGATGTTAGCGCTTCCATTATAACATGAGCTTCTTTTGCTGAGAAGGTTTATTTTTAAAATAATTGTTGTAATTATACCCATACGATTTGTCATGGACAAAGAAAAAATGTAAATTATAAAAAGCAAGCTAAAGCAAAGAGGAGGAATAATAATATGACCGAATCATCCAAGCTGCTGCTGTTCACAGGATCTTATTCCGGGGCCGGGGAGAGCGGTATTCATGTATTTCAGTTTGACCCAAGCGGAGGCGCCCTGACATTGCTTGACGAAGTGAACGGGATTGCGAACCCGACATTCGTCAATGTTAATGCGCAGGGACATCTCCTGTATGCCATTGGCGACAAGCAGAACGAGGAAGGAGTAAAGGAAGGGGAAGTGGCTGCATATGCAATCGACCCGGCGTCCGGGGTGCTGACGGAGATCAGCCGGACAGGAACGATGCCCGCTGAAGGAAAGAAGCAGACAAGCACCTGCCATATTAACCGGGATGCTGGCAACCGGTATCTCATCGTCACAAGCTATCATGGCGGAAACATTGGGCTGGTCTCCCTTGACGGCGAAGGACATACGGTGCGGCTGACCAGTAGCGCCGTCCATACGGGCCATGGTCCCCATCCGGAACGGCAGGACCGGCCTCATCCGCATTCGGCGACATTCAGCCCGGATGAACGGTTTCTGTTTGTCTGCGACTTGGGGCTGGACGTGATCAGGGCTTACACGATTAACTATGAGAAGGGAACGCTTGAACCCCACGGGGACACCAAGCTTCACCCGGGAGCTGGTCCCCGTCACTTTGCCTTTCATCCGGACGGACATTCCGCGTATGTTATTAATGAAGTGGATTCAACAATTACTTCCTTTACATATGAAGCCGGAAGCGGCACGCTTAGAACGGTTCTCACCGTGCCTACACTTCCGAAAGACTTCGCCCTGGAAAATACGTGTGCGGAAATCGCGCTGTCTCCCGACGGGCGGTACCTGTACGGATCGAATCGCGGGCATGACAGCATTGTCGTATTTGCGGTCAACCCGGCAACGGCAGAGCTTGACTTGGTTGAGCATGTGTCCACCCGCGGCGGCCATCCGCGCCATTTTACACTGACGCCGGACGGCGGCTACCTCATCGTTGCCAACCGGGACGCCAATAATCTGGTCGTCTTTGCACGGGACAATGAAAGCGGGAGGCTGACGTTTACCGGAAATGAGGCGGAGGTATCCAAGCCTGTCTGCATTAAACCGGCTTTGTTCTAGGAAATCTGCTAATGATGGGCAGCGGATAAGAACAGCGGAGAAAAACGCCGGGCTGCTAAGACCGGCGTTTTCTGCTGAAACAGTAGGAGACGGCAGAAGAAAGCAAAATGGCACGCAAGCAGCATTACCTTAGTGATACCGGCCTTAACGGCACAATCGTGGATACGGCAGATTTGAACAGCACATTCTGTCGACCGTCATTTTGACCCTGCAAGGTTAATGTGTAAGCGTCATAAGCGGTCAAAATGCCCTGGATTTTTACTCCGTTCGTCGTAAAGATTGTTAGCGGAACCTTTGTCTGAACGAACTGGCTCAGCAAGCGTTCCTGCAGCTTTTGAATTTCCACTTTGGCAGCACTCCATCTTTTTATAGTTGACTACTTTACCAAGTATAGCATGGAGAAGGTATCCTCTGGAAACGGCATCTATTCGTAATATGTACTCAGGAGGCAATAGAGAATGATTTCTTGGCATTGGTCCAGGGGTTTCAAGCTTTTCCTGCTGTTTGCGGTCATCTTCGGGCTGATTGCCGTTCTGGTCGCATATAATTACACGGCAGCGTTTGATGAGCGGATTATTCATTTCGTCCAGTCCGCCGAATCGCCTGCGCTTACGTCTGCAGCCAAGACGCTGTCCCTGGTCGGGTCGTCCAAGATCGTCATCGGCCTGTCGCTCGTTATTATGGCTGCCCTGTTTCTGTTTTTTAAGCACCGATTGGAGCTGCTGCTGTTTCTGTGGGTAGGTGTAACTTCAAATATGCTCAACACGATACTAAAAGACTCTATTCACAGGGAGCGGCCGAACATCCACCGGATTATCGAGGAGCCCGGCTTCAGCTTCCCAAGCGGCCATTCGATGGCCGCCTTCTCCGTGTACGGCGCGCTGACCTTTCTGTTATGGCGCCATTTGCATTCTTCTGCCGCCAGGGTTCTGCTGGTTGCCGCCTGCTTCCTCATGACGGCTGCGATCGGCTGGAGCCGGATTTACCTCGGCGTGCATTATCCAAGCGATGTAATCGGCGGATACGCCGCAAGCTGCGCCTGGCTGATGCTGTCCATCGCTTGGTTCGAGGCTTTGCGCGCTTCTTCCCTCAATGGGTAATAATAAGAAGATCACGTTTGCACAAGCTGATACAAGGAACAATAGGAGGGATGGGCCGTGAATTTTGGCGCCCGCGTACTTAAAACGGGGCTTGCGGTAACACTTGCCCTATATCTGGCCACGCTGCTGAAGTTCCCCTCGCCAACAGGTGCGGGTATAGCGGCCATATTCGCATTGCAGCCGTCGATCTACAGATCCTGGCGGCATTTTCTTGACCAGGTTCAGACCAGTACGATCGGGGCGGTTATGGCGCTGCTCGGCGGCATGCTGTTGTCCAATCAGCCCATTGCGGTGGGGATTGTCTGCATTCTGGTCATTATGCTCAGCATGAAGATGAACCGGGCGGACACTATCGGGCTGACCCTTGTCACTGTCATATCCGTGATGGATGCATCCGGGCAGTGGCAGTTTGCGCTTAACCGTTTTTTGATGCTGATGACGGGGATTGTGTCCGCTTTCTTCATTAACATTTTGGTTTTTCCGCCGAAGCCGCGAAAGCAATATATCAATCAGATCGAAAGTGTCTTTTCCAGTCTATCCCTGCTGCTGCGGACCGCCGTTTCCCATGAAATGAAAGAAAGCGTGTTCCGGGACGAGAAGAACTCCCTTGAAGGCTCTATCCGCTCACTGGCTGACAAGTACGCCCTCTTTGAAGAAGAACAAAAAAAGCTGCGAAAGCCCAAATACAGCGAGACCAGACAAATGGTGGTTTATAAAAATTTGCTTTCATCCTTGCAAAAAGGCTACGAAGTGCTGGATGCGATTGACCGGCATTACTTTCAAGCGGAGCGCAGCCAGGAGACCAACGCCGTGTTCGACCGGCATCTGGAGCTGCTGATCAAATACCATGAGCATATTCTGCTGAAGTTCCAGGATAAGATCAAACCGGGCATTTCGGAGACGGGGCCGCTTGGAGATGATAATGACAGCTTTCTGGAGTCGGTGGTTCAGGGCTATGAACACGGTAACCCAAGCCGTCTTCGGCTGGCGGTTGTCGCAGGCGCGGTCTATGATTACGGTTATCAGCTGGAACGCCTCGACAGGGTTGCGGATCAAATTAACCGGGGCTCTGAGGAAAAAGACAAGCTGTGACCCTGCGAGAGCAGCTTATACTATGCTAAATAAAAATCCGGTTCCTCTCGGGAACCGGATCACTTGGCTTATATATGAGAATATGCTGTAGTACAATAACTTGATTAGAACAGTGAAAATTGTTAAAATGGAAAAATGCCATATAAAGCAAGAGTTATTTTACATAGATATTCCTACCGATTATAACATGCTTTATATGTGGTGTCAACCTATAAAAGGGGATGAGTTGCAGTGTCCATTAACGAAACCGAATGGAAAGAAGAACAGAATCGGGTAGACCGCGTTACCGGACTTCTGAAGCGTCATATCCGGGCCCTCTCCGAGGAGCTGGGACTGCATCGCAGCGATGTGGTTGAGCTTCGCAAGGATTTCTGGGAAGAGGTAACTGTCAACTTCAGCAGCCCCGACGATCTTGGAGAAACCTCCACAAGTCTGCGGCAGCAGGCTCAAGTCTTGTCGGAGCGCGAACGTCATCATTTGCAATCCAGCAAAGCGCTGAAAAAATATAAAAAGCTTGTCGTGTCTCCTTACTTCGGACGGATCGATTTCGCCGAGGCGCCGGAAGGGGAGACGGAACGCATTTATCTGGGTATTGGCTCCCTTATGGAAGACGACGGCACTTTTCTTATCTATGACTGGCGCGCGCCGATATCAAGCCTCTATTATGACGGCGCGCCGGGAACGGCCTCGTTCGAGACCCCGGCAGGGACTGTAAGCGGAGAAATGAGCCTGAAGCGCCAGTTCGTCATCCAGGACGGAAAGATAGAGGTATTGTTCGATACCGGCATGACGATCGGAGACGAGCTGCTTCAGCAGGTGCTGAGCCACAGCGCAGACGACCGGATGAAGAATATTGTGGCCACCATTCAGAAGGAACAGAACGCCATTATCCGCAACGATCGCAGCCGAATGCTTATTGTCCAGGGGGCGGCCGGCAGCGGCAAGACATCGGCAGCGCTCCAGCGGGTCGCCTATCTGCTGTACAAATACCGCGACACCCTTCAGGCTGACCAAGTCCTGCTGTTCTCGCCCAATCCGCTCTTTAACAGCTATGTGTCCACCGTTCTTCCCGAGCTGGGCGAGGACAATATGCAGCAGACGACATTCCAGATGTATCTGGAGCACCGCCTGGGCCAAGAATTTCAACTGGAGGACGTATTCACCCAGACGGAAACGCTGCTGAACAGCCCGGAAGGTCCCGAGACGGACGCCCGGAGGGACGGAATCGCCTATAAATCTTCGGTTGCGTTTCTTGATGCCATCTGCAGCTATGCGTTCAGGCTGGAGCGGGAAGGGATGCTCTTCAAGCCGCTTATGTTCCAGGGCCGGGCTATCGTGGGCAAAGATGAAATGGAAAGGAAGTTCTACAGCTACGACCCTTCCATCAGGCTGGCGAACCGGATCGACCTTATGACCGGCTGGCTCCTGAAGAAGATCGCCCTGTTCAGCACCGAGGAGCGGAGTGCGGCCTGGGTGGAGGATCAGATCGAGCTGCTGGACTCCGCTGAATACCACCGCGCATATCGGATGATGAGGCGCAAGCAGCGGGGCAAGGAGGAGACATTCGACGATTTTGACTTGGAAAAAGAAATGCTCGCCCGCTACGTGGTCAGCCAGCGTCTCAAGCCGCTGCGGGGTTGGGTCAAGCGCGGCCGTTTTGTCGACGCCAAAGGGCTTTACTCCCGGCTGTTTCAGGACAGGGAACTGCTCGAAAGCCTGAACGGCGGCACCGCGCTTCCGGAGAGTTGGAACACTGTAAGCAGGCAGACGATGAATGCGCTGGCGGAGGGCAATCTTTCGTACGAGGACGCCACACCGTTTCTTTATTTAAAGGAGCTCAGTCAGGGATTCCATACCAATACCGTCATACGTCATGTGTTCGTGGATGAGGTGCAGGATTATTCGCCGTTTCAGCTGGAATTTATGCGGCGCATGTTCCCAAGAGCCAAAATGACTGTGCTTGGCGATCTCAACCAGGCGATCTATGCCCAGGGAGAGGCGCTCGGCGAGCTGGCGGGGCTGGTTAGCATTTACGGGGAGGAATATACGGAAGTGGTGTCCCTGACGCAAAGCTACCGTTCCACCTATGAAATTGTGGAGTTTACCCGTTCGATGATTCCTGGCGGCGACCGGATTATTCCATTCAACCGCAGAGGGGAAGAACCTTTGTTAAGGGAAGTATCAGGCCGCGATGAGTTGATCTCCCGGGTGGAAGAGGATATTCGGGATTTGCATTCCAAAGGCTATCATTACGTTGCGGTGATCTGCAAGACGGCTGAGGAAAGCTCCCGGATATATGACGGCCTTAAAGATAAGCTGTCGATACAGCTCGTGACAAAGGATACGCCGAATTTTCAAAAAGGAACGCTGGTTCTGCCTGCTTATTTGGCAAAAGGCGTTGAGTTCGACGCGGTAATCATCTGCGACGGCTCCGAGGAAAGCTATGGCAAAGAGAGCGAACGGAAGCTGTTCTACACGGCCTGTACACGGGCGATGCATATCCTGCATATTTTTCACCTCGGGAAACCGAGCCGGTTCATACCCGTCAAAGCGCTGAATACCGGTACTCATGCCCAATAGACCGGGGCTTCTGGGCAAGCTGTTTTAATAAGGCTATTCTTGAATAATCGGGGCGGAACGAACCACAATAAAGAATGTTATGAACCAATAGCAAAGGTGGTCCGTAGATGAAAGATAAAAAATGGGATCTGCTGGCGCTGGCGTCTATCCCCCTGATTATGACGCTTGGAAATTCGATGCTGTTGCCTGTGCTTCCTCAAATATCCCGAAAGCTGTCGATCAGTTCTTTTCAGGTCAGCATGATCATAACGGTATACGGCGTCGTCGCGATTATTATGATTCCCGTTGCCGGATATCTTTCCGACCGGTTCGGACGCAAAGCCGTTATTCTTCCCAGCCTGATCATCGCCGCTCTGGGCGGAGGCGTGTCTGCGGTCGCCGCATGGTTAATGGGAGGGATCTCCGCGTACTGGGTGATTCTGGGAGGGCGTTTATTGCAGGGGATCGGAGCGGCGGGGGCATTTCCCATCGTGCTGCCTTTTGTCGGTGATATGTTCAAGGATGAAGAGGAGGTAAGCAAAGGGCTCGGACTGATTGAAACCTCCAACACCTTCGGCAAAGTGCTCAGTCCGATTCTCGGCGCGTTTCTGGGGACGCTGCTATGGTTCCTGCCGTTTATCGCTATTCCTGCGCTCTGTCTGATGTCCTTTCTCCTGGTCCTATTTTTGGTCAAAAGTCCGAAGTTAAAAGAAAGCGAAACCTCCACTGTTCCGCAGTTTCTCGCGGGCATCCGGAGCGTGCTGCATGAAAAAGGCCGCTGGCTTTACGCCATATTCGCCGTAGGCTGCATCTGCATGTTCGTCACCTTCGGCGTTCTCTTCTACCTGTCGGAGACGCTTGAATCGGTGTACCGCCTGCGCGGCGTCTTGAAAGGTCTCGTGCTGGCTGTTCCGCTCGCGCTGCTGTGCCTGTCCTCCTACGGAGCCGGTAAAATAATCGGCAAAAACAAAAACTTGATGAAATGGATCGGATTTGGAGGTATGGCGCTGCTCACGGCATCCATGGTAATCACAGGCTTTTATAAGGGGATTTACTACATGGTGGGATTTCTTGGACTTGCCGGAATCGGCATCGGCGCCGCACTTCCCTGCCTGGATGCGCTGATTACCGAAAGCATTGAAAAAGAGAACCGCGGCACCATAACTTCCCTGTACAGCAGCATGCGATTTATCGGGGTGTCTTTAGGGCCGCCGTCAGTATCCCTGCTGATGAATGCCGGTCACTGGATTCTGTTCGGCACGATGGCGGCAGTCGGAGCTGCAGGAGGGCTGTTAACCTTATTCGCGATCAAGCCGAGCAAAGGGGAAGGGGAAAAGGGAGAGAAGCTCTCCCGTTACAAGGCCGATCCTGCCGTTCCGAAGGCCGCCTTCGGGCATAAGAACCGGTCCCCGGTCTAACCTTCAGGAACGGTAAATTACGAACCCGACGAAAAAAAGCTCTTGCCCGGCGGTCCGGGCAAGAGCTTTTTGGAGTGCGGTCAGAACTTATTGCTGCTGCTTGGCAACCTGGGGAACCTTTTCCCAGTCTTTCAGGAAACGCTCGATGCCATTGTCGGTCAGCGGATGCTTCCACAGAGAAGGCAGCAGCGAACCCGGAATCGTGGCGATATGCGCTCCGGCGAGAGCTGCCTGCTCAACGTGAGCGATATTTCTGATGCTGGCGGCAATGATTTCAGAGGAAAGACCGTAGTTGGAAAGGATGGTCTTCAGGTCTTTAATCAGCTTCATGCCGTCCACACCGATGTCGTCCAGACGGCCAACGAACGGGCTGATAAAGGTAGCGCCCGCCTTGGCGGCCATAAGACCCTGGGCTGCGGAGAAGATCAGAGTCACGTTCGTTTTGATGCCCTTCTTCGTGAGCTCATAGCAGGCTTCCAGACCATCTTCCGTCATCGGCAGCTTGATCACGACATTGGAGCCCCATTTGGCGATTTCGTAAGCTTCTTCAAGCATTTCCGCTGCTTTCAGACCAATAACCTCGGCGCTGACAGGTCCGGGAACGATTTCAACAATTTCTTTGATAACGTCTTTAAACAGTCTGCCTTCCTTGGCGATGAGTGATGGATTTGTCGTAACGCCGTCCACCAAGCCAAGGCGTGTAATCCGCTTTATTTCATCAATATTTCCGGTGTCCAAGAAAAATTTCATTTTCTGTATCCTCCTCTGAGTTCCAGATTAAATGTAAAGCAGTTTGGATAACTACATTATGAGACATGGCAGTGAAAGATTCAACTGTTATTTTGATTATCTCAAACTAACATTTTATAGTATAGGGATCGTGCGGATGGTCAAAAAAGCACTTTTTTTGCAGAAAAAAATCGTCGTTTGGCGTAAGGGGCATTTTCGCCCGGAGCTTGACGTGTTAAGATTAATCGGCATGGCTAATTCCGTTAAAGTGACGGCGGAAAGGAAGATGGAAGTGGTTAACACCGAAGTGGAATATGTAATTGTGGACTCCGGCGATTCTAACCTGCGGCGTTTGGTCGCCAGGCTTGACGAGGAGCTTATGGAAAGATATCCGAAGGAGCGGATTTACGGGGTCGATTTCGATCATCCCGATGTCCGTAGAATAACCTTTGTTATCGCACGGCGCGAAGGTGAAGCGGTTGGCTGCGGAGGAATCCGGCCGCTGGAAGGCGCGGAACCGTCAGCGGCCGAGCTGAAGAGGTTCTTCGTGGACCGGAGCTGCCGCAAGCTGGGAATTGCCGCCGGGATGCTGAGATACCTGGAAGACCGGGCACGCGAGGGCGGATTCCGCGAAATGAGGCTGGAGACGGGCAGCGAGCAGCCGGAAGCGATAGCGCTTTACTTGAAACACGGCTACCGCCCGATTGACCGGTTCGGTATATATTCGGATGATCCGGCTTGTCTCTGCTACGGCAAGAGCCTGGATTGATTCTTAGGCCGTCAGGCGTGATATTTGCCGACTGGCTCGTTCAGCACCCATTCCAGCATCATGATCATATCATCCAGCCGGGCAAGCTGTGACGTTAGACCCGTACGCCCCGGATCGTCTTCCTTCAAGGGAGCGATTCGCGACTCCAAGGATCTGCGCTGGAGTGTCATCTCGTTAATTTTGGATTTAATCTGATTTTCGGTTCTCATCCGGAAATCCTCCTGAAAGTAATGAAATTAGGCAATACACAGATACTAAACTATTATAACGGCAAATAGGGGTGTAACCAAATGAAC
>NZ_ASSD01000363.1 GCF_000520715.1 Paenibacillus zanthoxyli JH29 | reverse complement strand
TCCCATGACCAGCCGATATGCGACAGCAGCTGCCCTGCGGCAAAGAAAGACAGGACCTGTTCGGCGGGCAGGACGACCAGGTCGATTCCTCCAGCTTTGTGAATGGCTAATTCGGTACCGTAGAACGACTCCTCATGCCAGGCGAAGAGCAGCTGCTTCAAAGCCATACCGGGAAGACCGTATCCGTCATCCGTCAAGCCGTACAACAGCGCGTCTCCGTATTCGCTCAGTCCGATCCGGACCGTAATATTCCGCAATTGTCCGTTCATGGTGTCAGCTTTCCTTTCCGAAGCTCTTCCTGAAGCGCTCTAAGCCGGCTGTGGCGGGCGGAAAAAGAGCCGAGAAAATACTCAAAGCGATCCTCCGCTTT
>NZ_ASSD01000362.1 GCF_000520715.1 Paenibacillus zanthoxyli JH29 | reverse complement strand
CTTCCGTGGATGCAGCGGCTGCCGGCGCGGCGCTTCCTCCTTGGGCGGACGGCACTTCGCCGCGCACAATGGCTTGAAGGGAGGCCACAATGGCAGATACGTCGGCCTTACCCTCTCCACCTCCAGTAATGTCCTGAACCATGGCCTCAAGCGCATCAAGACTCTTGAATAAAGTGTCAAAAATAAAATCCTGCATAACCAGCTTGCCGTTTCGCACTAGGTCCAGCACATTCTCCATTTGGTGGGTTAGCGAAGCCAGATCTTCAAATCCCATCGTCGCCGCCATACCTTTTAAGGTATGTGCGGAGCGGAAGATAACCTGCACAATGCTGAGATCGTCCGGATTGGCCTCCAGGCCCATCATATTTTCGTTCAAAGACTGCAGATGATCATTCGACTCATCAATAAACATGGATAAATACTGATTCATGTCCATGTCCTGACACCTACCCTTCACGTTCGCTTTGCGTTATTTAACGACTTGGACCAGTTTTGGAGCAATGTCTTGCAACGGCAAAATATAAGTGACACACTGGAGTTCAACCGCGGAACGCGGCATTCCGTAAACGACGCAGGTTTCTTCGCTCTCGGCAAAGGTAGAGGTGACACCCGCATCATATAGCGACTTCATCATCTTGGCGCCATCGCTTCCCATTCCGGTCATAATAACCGCATGGCGCTCCAAAGCTTTTAGTGGAAGCAGTGACTCATACAGCGTATCCACCGAGGGACGATGTCCGTTACGCGCTTCTTCCTTTGATAGAGCTACAGCATACTGCCCCCCAGCAGTTTCCGTGACCTTCATGTGATATCCCCCCGGAGCAATATAAGCCGCTCCCTGTTGCAGGATCATCCCATGCTCCGCCTCCATGACATCCAGAGGACTAAAGGTATTCAGCCGCTGGGCAAGCGACTTCGTAAAATTGGGGGGCATATGCTGCACGATAACAATTGGTGCTGGAAAATCAGCCGGAATATTCTCAAGCAAAGCTTTCAGCGCGCGCGGTCCGCCTGTTGAACAACCGACCGCCACAAGCTTCGTCAGCCCTTTCACCCCAAATTTGCGGTCCTTGCCCTTCGCTGCGGGAGTATCTGGTTCCGCTCCGGTTGCCTGCGGCTTCGGTGGTGCAAGATCGGCCGTAACGTCCGATTTCTGCTGGGATAAAATCTTAATTTGTCGGGCTTCCGGCTTCGCTCTAGGAGGGACGCTTTTGGTTCGCTCCGAGCCAGGAACCGGCGGCTGATCTGCACGCTTGCGTTCGAAGAGTTTCCCGGTCACCGGCGGTGAAGGCCGTGCGATCGGCGCTTTAATGTCCTTTATTTCCCGGCTAGGAATGTGTTCCGCTGCGCCCCCGTCCGGCTTATCCGCCAGCTTGATAGGCGGTGGGGGGAAAGCATGTTCAGACTGCTGCAATGCGGGTGAATCGTCAGAGCCTTGAGGCGCCGACGCAGACCGTGCTTCCCGGCGCTCGCGAGCAAGCATGGCTTCCTTCATCTGCTCCCTCAGAGCATCCCCTACACTGTTGATATCATGAGAGCTGGAAACCGAGGGCTTGCGAATAAAGTCGAAGGCCCCGCCTTCCAGTGCCAGGATTGTCTCTTTCATTCCTTCTTCATTAATACCGGACAACATGATGACAGGAAGCGGATGGTCAAGCATGATCAGCTTCAACGCTTCAAGGCCGTTCATTTCCGGCATTTCCACGTCCATGGTGACAAGATCCGGCTGAAGTTCCTTCACCATCTCAACGGCTTGTCTTCCGTTGACCGCCGTTGCCGTTACTTGGAAGTCGGCATCCTTTTCAATTAAATCGGAAATGATTTTGCGCATAAATGCTGAATCATCCACAACTAGAACTTTATATGGCTTCATATCATTTCCACCTTTGTCCTTAAATCTCAGAACATTTCTTATATACGGCGAAGCCACTTGCTTAAAAAACCTTTAATCCCTTGCAATTCAGCCGATTCTGAAGAACGGTCGGATGACAAATATCGCAGCGTCAGTCTGTGAAGATCATTCGCAGCGGCACTGTTTGGATAGGCCAATGAGAATGGAATCTGTCGTTTGACTGCTTGTACCACATGGTTGTCGCTGCTAATAAAACCGAGGAACGGGATATCCACCTGAAGAAAACGGCGGGCGGTCAGCCGGATTTTGTCGCTCGTTGCAGTCGCTTCCTTCATACTGGACACCTGATTGACAATCAGTTTGAACGCGATGTTCGGATGACTAGTGTGAACAACCTTCATCAATGCGTAGGCATCGGTAATCGCCGTCGGCTCCGGAGTCGTAACAACGAGACAATCGTCTGCTGAAACGATGAAATTCATCGTTTCCTTGGAAAGTCCGGCACCCGTATCAAATAGAATATAGTCCATCTCATCGGCGATTGTGGCAATTTGGGATGTGAAGTAGTTCAAATCGCTTTCCGAAAGCGAGAAGAGCTCTTCCATGCCCGATCCTCCGGCAATAAAAGGCAATCGGTTGGGACCCGTCTGAATAATCTGCTCAATGCTGGCTTCTCCGCCAAGCAAATGGTAAAGATTGTATTTCGCCGAGATACCCATCAGAACATCCAGATTGGCCATGCCGATATCAGCGTCGAATAGGAGCACCCTTTTCCCTATACTCTTGAGTGCAAGCGCAAAGTTAAGGGTGAAATTCGATTTACCGACTCCGCCTTTTCCGCTGCATACAGTGATTATTCGCGCGGTGCCTTTTTCTCTATTGCTAAGTTTTCTGTTTTGTCCAGCAACAAGCTGTCTCAACGATTGAGCCTGATCCATCACTGTTCACCCGTACCAAGCAGCAGATTGCACACCAGTTCTCCGGATGGTATAAGAAGATCATCAGGTACGGTCTGACCATTTGTCATATATGACAGCATGAGCGGGTAATCGTTAAGCAGGTTGAACAATGGTCCGTAGCTTCCCGTTTCGTCCAGTTTCGTCAGAATGACTTTATCCAGCCTGTATTTGCTGAAATGCTCGGTAATCAGCTTCATATCCCTGCTCTTCGACGTCATGCTGAGCACCAGGTAGGTCTCGCTCTTCATTGCCGGAGACAGCAGACTCTGCAGTTCGGCAACGAGAAGCTCATTGCGGTAGTTTCTTCCGGCCGTGTCCATTAACACCAGATCACAGCTTTCCAGCCTGGATAAGGCCCGCTGCATATCGCCCGGCGACTGAACAACCTCAAGAGGCACATTCAAAATGGATGCGTAAGTCCGAAGTTGTTCCACCGCAGATATACGGTAAGTATCGGCTGTAATCATCCCGACCTTTCTGCCATGTCTGAAGAGCTGATCAGCCGCAAGCTTGGCCAAAGTCGTCGTCTTCCCTACCCCTGTAGGACCTGCGACATATAAGAGCCGCGTATCGGGAGCAATGCCCCTTCCTATTCTATCGGCAAGAAACCTCACAATCTGTACTCTTAGAGCTTCCTCAAACTTTTCTTCAGGCCACAGTCTTCCATCCTCATTCCAAGCATCCAGCACATCACTGATCCATTCTTCCACCAAAGCGTTGTCCATTTCCTGCTCGATCAGCCGCAGGCGGAGCCGCTCCAGCCCTTCCGGAAGCTCTCTCGAGTCGGCGGACTGCCGGGCGATTCGCTCGATCCACTGCTTCATCTCTCTAATCTCATCAAGAACGCTGTCATTAGACGGACGTCCCTTTCGGTCAGAAGGGAGCTTCGGAGCCGAAGGAGGCTGCATAACGGAATCGATCACCTCCAAGCGGGAACTCGCGGAAGCGTCTTTTGGAATTTCCTCCGCCGCCTTCTCTTCCAGCACGGCTACAGCCCCTTGCTTCTTGGCGGCATCTTCAAGCGACGCGGCAATCTCGGCAAAGCTCCGAGAAGGCTCCGAACCGCTTGCGGCGACATTGCCCGAAGCAGAGGCATAGGCCTCCCGGTAGGCCTTGGGAACACCTGCACGGGGGACGGATTGCGGCGCCACCTCTTTTTTTTCGGAAGCTGCTTGCTTTTGTTCATTCTCTACAGCGGCGACCACTTCGATTTTCTTTTTTTTGAACATTCCCATAAAGCCACCGGTTCTGATTTCCTTCGTGCTCAGAATAACGGCGTCACTTCCGAGCTCGCTGCGAATGGAATGCATGGCGTCCGGCATCGTATCGACAACGTAACGCTTCACTCTCATAGATTCACCACTCCAACGCTTTGAATTTCAATATTGGGCTCTAATTCGCTGTAAGACAGCACTGGAATATCCTGCATCGTCCGCTCTATGACCTGCCGCAGATACATACGGATGGTAGGCGAAGTCAATACAATGGGCTGCTGTCCCGATTGCAATAGACGGTTAATTTGCTCCATTAGGCGCTGATATACCGTCTGGGTTGATACAGGATCAAGTGCAAGGTAGCTGCCATGCTCCGATTGCTGAACGCTTTCGGCTATTTTTTTCTCAAGCGTTGGTCCTACCGTAATTACCTTAAGAGTTTCTCCGGACTGGGAGAATTGCTGAGTAATCTGCCGTGACAGCGATTGTCTCACATATTCCGTCAGTACATCTGGATCTTTAGTATAGGTGCCGTAGTCTGCCAGAGTTTCAAAAATAGTAACCAAGTCCCGGATCGATATCTTCTCGCGCAGCAGCTTAGCCAACACTTTCTGCAGATCCCCGACGGTGAGTACGGACGGGATCAATTCATCGACCAGCACAGGGTAATTTTCGCGAATATTGTCGACCAGCATTTTCGTTTCCTGCCGTCCAATCAGCTCATGTCCATACCGTTTGATCAGTTCGGTAAGATGGGTGGCAACCACGGACGGCGGATCGACAACCGTATAGCCGGCCAGTTCAGCACGCTCCTTGACGGATTCATTAATCCATAGCGCAGGTAATCCGAATGACGGTTCGACCGTCTCAATCCCGGTAATCGATTCGTCATCATACCCTGGACTCATTGCTAAATAGTGATTAAGTAGTAATTCACCGCCGCCGACCTGATTTCCTTTAATTTTGATGACATATTCATTCGGTTTTAGTTGAATATTGTCGCGTATTCGGATAACAGGGACAACAAGTCCCATTTCAAGCGCGCACTGCCTTCGAATCATGATGATCCGATCGAGCAGGTCGCCCCCCTGCTGGGTATCCGCCAGTGGAATCAGGCCATAGCCGAACTCGAATTCGATCGGATCGACATTCAGCAGGCTGATCACGCTCTCCGGACTGCGCACCTCCTCGATCTGCTGTTCTTCGACGAGCTGCTCCTCTTCGATGGCCTTACGGCTCAAGTTCTGCGTCATCCGGTAGGCCGAATAGGCCATAAGACCAGCTAACGGCAAGGTTGTTATCGCATGAATTGGTGTGAATAGACCTAAAAAGGCCACTGTTACGGCAACGATGTACAGGAGCTTCGGATAAGACAGCAACTGCCCTGTCAGATCTTCCGCTAGATTGCCATCCGAAGAAGCCCGGGTAACGATTAGGCCGGCTGCGGTAGAAATGAGCAGAGCAGGTATTTGGCTAACCAGACCATCCCCGATCGTCAGAACGGAGTAGGTCGAGAGCGCGTCTTGGAACGGCATCCCATGAACTGCCATCCCAATGATGAAGCCGCCAATCAAATTGATCAGCAGGATAATAATGCTGGCTATCGCATCCCCTTTAACGAATTTACTCGCCCCGTCCATCGCTCCGTAGAAGTCGGCTTCTCGCTCGATATTACGCCGGCGCTCCCGGGCTTGCTGCTCGTTAATCATGCCTGCATTCAAATCGGCATCAATACTCATCTGCTTACCGGGCATAGCGTCGAGTGTAAATCTCGCCCCTACCTCGGCTACGCGTTCAGAACCTTTGGTGATAACGATAAACTGCACAACAACCAGAATCAGGAACACGATAAATCCGATTGCAACCTGTCCGCGCGCAATCCAGCCGCCAAACGTCGCTACAACCGAACCTGCTTCGCCCTCGGATAAAATCAGCTTGGTTGTTGAGATGTTCAGCGCCAGGCGGAACAAGGTCGTAATCAGCAGCAGCGATGGAAAGATGGAGAACTGAAGGGGTTCCTTTGTATTCATTGCCACTAGGATAATCGTCAACGCGATCGAAATATTAATGACCAGCAGAAGGTCGAGCAGCCCAGAGGGAATAGGCAGAATCATCATTAGCACGATTCCGATTATGCCGATTAATACCGTTAAATCCCTAGCTTTCAATGTTTCTTACCTCCCTGAAATTATCTGGTTCTGCCCTTCAACTTATATACATAAGCGAGCACTTCGGCTACTGCCTGGAACAGATCGGCAGGGACCGAATCCCCGATTTCCGCCCTTTGGAAGAGCGCCCGTGCAAGCGGCTTGTTTTCCATTGTCATGACGCCATGTTCTTTGGCAATCGACCTAATTCGAAGAGCGACATAATCCTGGCCTTTGGCCACGATCTGCGGCGCCTCCATCTTAGATCCGTCATATTTCAGCGCTACCGCAAAGTGGGTCGGGTTGGTAATGATGACATCGGCATTGGGGACTTCTTGCATCATCCGCTGCATCGCCATCCGGCGCTGCCGCTCCCTGATTTTCCCTTTAATCAGCGGATCGCCTTCCGTTTTTTTGAATTCATCTTTGATTTCTTGTTTGGACATTCTTAGACTCTTTTCATGCTCGTATCGCTGGTACATATAATCGAGCACAGCCATAATAAGCAGAGCTGCCCCGATTTTGATTCCTAGATTCAGAGTCATCTTCGCAGAAAAGCGAAAAACATCTTCCGCATTCACATGCGCCAGGGACGAAAAATCGTCTTTTTGCCCCCACAATGTACTAAAAACCAGATACGCGATTACCAGCAGCTTAAAGATTGATTTCAGCATTTCAACTAGCGACCGCATGGAAAAAATATTCCTAAAGCCTTTAATCGGATTGATCTTACTGAACTTCGGGGTGATACCCTCTCCGGTAACCATAAAGCCCACCTGGGCCACACTGGAGATCAATGCCAGAATGAAGGTTATGCCCAGCATCGGTCCCAGCAGAATCAGAATCTGTACTCCGTATTCGTTCATCAGCCGCAGCACATTTTCTTTAGTGACCTCCATCATGAGACGGTTCATAAAGACGTCAGTATACAGCGCGGTAAACCGCTGCTTCATAAATCCGCCGAATATCATCAGACTCAGCACCCCGGACAACAGTACCAATGCGCCTGAAAGTTCAGCGCTTTTGGCAACTTGGCCTTTTCTCCGGGCTTCCTGCCGCTTCCTTGGAGTCGCCTTTTCCGTCTTTTCTCCGCCGAAGAGCTGGAGGTCGAGTTTATATCGATATGCCATGTCTGGGCCCTCCTACTGTCATCTTACGGACTGTTCCCCATTGTGCTCAGCAAATTGCGCATGGATTCGAACATGATATTGAACAGGCTTTGAAATAGCACGGCTAAAGCAGGCATCAGAATAAACAGCAGCACTAGGCCGACAATAATTTTCAGCGGCACGCCAATAACGAACACATTGTACGACGGCGCAGTTCTTGCCAAAAAAGCTAGCCCGACATCCGTCAGAAACAGCGCGGTCACCAGCGGAGCAGACATTTGAAAAGCAAGCATAAACGACTGAGCGAATGAACGGAGAAGAAAATCCCCCAGACTTCCGTCCATCATTTTAAGCAGGAGCTGATTGTCCAAAGGAACCCAGTTATAACTGTTCACTATAGCATCAAGCAAATAATGATGACCATTCATCCCTAAAAACAACAACAGGGCAATCATATATTTTAAGTTGCCAAGTATGGGCGAAGACGCCCCGGTCATCGGGTCGATCACGTTCGCTATTCCGAAGCCAATCTGGATGTCGATAAACGAGCCCGCAGTCTGAATGGTCATAAACATCAGATAGCCTATGAACCCGAGCAGCAGCCCGATCAGAGATTCTCTAATGATCAGCAGAATTATACCGAGATCTTCCGGAACAGTTACACCGCTTCCTTTGGCGCTGAACACGACAAGTGATAGAAAGAAGGAGATTCCAATTTTGAAAGTCCTCGGCACGCTTCGGGAAGAAAAGACAGGTACGACAACAAAAAAGGCCGTAATTCGACAAAAAATAAGCAAAAAGACTGGAAAGCTGCGCAAAATGGAATCTATCATATCATTCATCCGATATACATATGGAGATTACCCAAAATTTGGGTAGTAAAGTCAACAAGCTTTGTTATGATCCACGGGCCGAACAGAAGCAGTGCCAGCAGCACAGCGACAATTTTGGGGACAAAGGCCAGCGTCTGTTCCTGAATCTGAGTCGTCGCTTGAAAAATACTGATAATCAGCCCGACGACCAAGCCTAGAATCAGCATTGGCGCGCTAACCTCTAGCACGAGATATACGGCTTGACCCGCTAGACCGATAATAAACTCCGTATTGATACCCTTCGCCTCCTCTTCCCCGTCACGAGCCGTAGCTGAGCAGCAGTGATTTGACTACTAGATACCAACCGTCCACCAGCACAAACAGCATGATTTTAAAAGGCAGCGAGATCATTACGGGCGGCAGCATCATCATCCCCATCGCCATGAGTGTGCTGGCAACCACCATATCGATAATTAAAAAAGGAATAAAAATCATAAAGCCCATTTGAAATGCCGTTTTCAATTCACTCATCGCAAAGGAAGGCACGAGCACGGTCAACGGAATATCAGTGTAAGTCGCCGGCTTGTTATTGCCTGTATAGCCGTTATATTTCATAAACAGCAGCAAATCCTTCTCATGCGTATACTTGAACATGAATTGCTTCATCGGAACGGCAGCTTTGTTCATCGCTTCGGTCTGCGTGATTTGGCCTTTGATGTATGGCTGCAGCGCCGTCTGATTCACTGTCGACAAAGTTGGTGACATAATGAACAGCGTCAGAAAAAGAGCGAGTCCCACAAGCACCTGGTTCGGCGGCATTTGCTGTGTTCCGAGCGAAGTGCGGATAAATCCGAGCACAATGACAATCCGGGTAAAGCTGGTCATTAGAACCAAAAAAGCCGGAGCCACGCTTAGAACCGTAATGAGCAACAGGATGGAAATGGAACTGGTGCCGGATTGACCGCCATCTCCTCCTACCTGAATGTCTATGTTCGGAATAGGATCGGCGGCATAGATCGGACGCAGAACCAGAAAACTGACAATACCAATCAGCAGGAAGGCAACCCATATTTTTTTCTTCATATATCCTCCTGCCTGCCCTTTTGATCTTCGCCGCCAAGCCGTTCCTCCATCTTCTTCTCTCGGTCCGAAGCGGAGCGCAGCTTGGTCTGCAGCATTTCATAGAAAGAAGAAGTTTCGTTAAGATCGATTTCTTGAGACGGAACTTCCCCGCGCAGCCTGTCTCTCACCCTGTTAATCAGCGGAATAAAGAACTTGCCCCCAGGCACAGACTGCTCCTCGAATCCCGATATAATCAACGCTACTTCTTCGGGATCGGTGATTTTATCCAAAATCGTTACGTTCTCGCCAACCCCGATCAAATAAAGACTGCGCCCAATTTCTATCACCTGCATCGACTTGTTAGGGCCGAGTCCCACCGCACCTAAGGTGCGCATGGAACGGCCTTTCATCCAAGCTTGGTTGCGGCGTCCCAAAAACCGGATCAGCAAAATAATAATAACGATAATGACCGCGAGCACAAAGATAACATTGAGCAAATTCAGCAGGTTATTGCTTGTGCCGAGCGGCTCGGTGTTGAGCGGCATGAACAGATCCTACACGCCAAGCGTCTTACTGATGGCTTCGATAACGCGGTCCGCCTGGAATGGCTTAACGATAAAATCTTTGGCTCCAGCTTGGATTGCGTCGATAACCATAGCCTGCTGACCCATGGCGGAACACATAATGACTTTGGCGTTGGCATCCAATTTTTTAATTTCTTTCAGTGCCGCAATTCCGTCCATTTCAGGCATGGTAATATCCATGGTAATCAGGTCGGGACGCAGTTCCTTGAATTTTTCAATCGCCTGGGCACCGTCCTGGGCTTCACCCACCACTTCAAAACCGTTTTTCGATAAAATATCGCGAATCATCATTCTCATAAATGCAGCATCGTCCACGATCAAAATTCGGTTAGCCATCTTAAAATAAATCCTCCCTAAGTTATGCTTATTGTAATTTTTGAACCCGGTCCCATTGGCTTACGATATCCGTTACACGAACCCCAAAATTTTCATCGATTACCACTACTTCTCCCTTGGCAATCAGCTTGTTGTTCACTAAAATATCAACAGGCTCGCCTGCAAGCTTGTCCAGCTCAATGATCGATCCCTGCGACATCTCTAGAATGTCTTTAATTTGCTTCTGGGTCCTTCCTAATTCTACGGTCACTCTTAGGGGTATGTCCATCAATAAGTTCAAATTATTTTCGTCAACATTCCCAAATGTGTTACCGCTAAGATTGGCAAACTGGACCGGCTGTACGTTGACATTCCGGTTCGGCTGGGATGCTGAGGGCGGGGACTGCGGGTAAGGCATTCCCTGTTGTCCAGGCATCCCCTGAGGGGGCATACCATAAGGGGGCATTCCGTATGGCGGATAATAATATCCTCCTTCAGGCATTCCCGGATATGGCTGTTGTCCTGGCGGCATCTGCGGTGCCGCCGGCTGCTCAGGAGCCGACTGAGGCTGCTGAACAGCCATTGCGGGTTGGGACTGAGATGCTTCCGGTATAGGAGCCGGCGCTTCAACAGCGGCAGCAGGCTCTTCAGTCGACTCAGAGGCGTCTCCAACCAGCATCATCACCATATCCTTAGCAAAAGAAACGGGCAGAAGCTGCATGATAGTTGAGTCGATCAGTTCACCGATTTTGAGACGAAACGAAATGCGAGTCAGTGTCTCGTCTTCAGGCAGGTTACTCACTCCCTCGCCGCTAGACATGTTGAGAATATCAATATCTGGCGGCGATATGTTGACGAACCGGTTGAAGATAGTCGACATTGATGTGGCGGAAGAGCCCATCATTTGGTTCATGGCCTCCTGAACGGCACTGACATGTATCTCGTTCAATTCTTCGTCTCCGGGCTCACCATTACCGCCAAGCATCAGATCGGCAATAACCTGGGCGTCACGGACTTTGATCACGAGCGAGTTAATGCCCTGAAAACCATCCACATACTGTACGTGTACAGCAACATGAGGCTTAGGGAAGACTGCCTCAAACTCACTGCGCGTAATGATGGACACTTGCGGGGTAGTAATGTCTACCTTTTTGCCAAGCAATGTCGAAAGCGCTGTTGCGGCGCTGCCGAACGTAATATTACCGATCTCCCCCAAGGCATCCTGCTCAAACGGTGTCAGAAAATCATCCACTGTCTTCTCTGAAGATGCGCTTGCCACGCTTTCCTCTGATTGTCTTAAAAGTGCGTCGATTTCTTCCTGGGATAAATAATCTTTACTCGTCAAGTCCTTCAACTCCTTCGCTGACAATCTCATCAATTTGCACGGCTACCCGGTCTTTAAGCATTCCCGGACTTCCGACAAACTTCAGCTTGTCGCCCACTTTAATCGATAGTCCGGCATCAACAGTCCTGTTAAGTGAAATGACATCTCCTACATTAAGACCGAGGAACTCAGCTATCGAAATCCTGGATTCCCCCAGTTCGGCGACAATCGGCAGCTGAGCCTTGTTGACGCTGGCTCTAATCGCTTCCACTTCCTGCTCATCCCGAGCCTTTTTCTCAGATACGAACCATTGATGCACGGACAGCCTGGACATGATTGGCTCCAGCACAACGTGCGGGATACATAAATTAATCATGCCCGTCGTGTCCCCAATCTTGGTGCTGAGCGATATAAGCGCTATTGTTTCATTAGGGGATACGATCTGCATAAACTGCGGATTCGTTTCCAGCGCTTCCATTACCGGCTCAATATCCAGTACCGTCTTCCAGGCTTCCTGCAGGCTCTCAAAACATCTGCTGAATATACGCTCCATTATAGTTGTTTCAATTTCAGTCAGAGCTGAAATTTTGGAAGGGGCCGTCCCGATCCCTCCAAGCAGCCGATCAAGCATGGCGAAGGCAATATTCGGATGCACTTCCATAACCATTCTACCTTGCAAGGGCTCAGCTTCAAATATATTTAATATAGTCATCTTAGGTATGGAACGGATGAATTCATCATAAGGCAGCTGCTCCACCTGAACGACATTGATCTGTACAAAAGTTCGTAATTGCGCCGAGAAATAAGTCGTTAGATATCGGGCGAAGTTATCATGAATTCGGGTCAAGCTTCGGATATGATCCTTTGAGAAACGAACAGCCCGTTTAAAATCATAGGAGCGTATTTTACGCTGAGTTTCCTCTTTTTTTAGTTCGTCGGCGTCCATCTCACCGGATGATAGAGCGGCAAGCAGAGCATCAATCTCATTTTGTGAAAGTACATCAACCATTCAATCACCCCCCGTAAGTAACTTTGAAATACGACTAATTTATATAGCAGCCACAACAAATGCCGTAATTTCCACCTGGGTCAGCTTCCCTTCGGGTAACGTATCGTTGATCAGATTGACAAGCTTGCTGCACAGCTGATCCTTGCCGCTCGCTCCGCTCAATTCCTGCGGTTTCGAGTCGGCCAGTGTTTTAATAATGAGCGGCTTGATCTTTATTTCTTTAATTTTTTCGAAATCCTCCTTAGCTGCTTCAGAATTCAATTGGAAGGCGAAGTTTATAGAAACGACGTAATCGGGATCAGCAAGATTGGTTTTTATTTCTTTAATTTCCGAAGTCATGGCCGCGATATCGTCTGCGGTCAGACTCTTGGTCTCCACAGTGTTTACTGTGTCGTTAACAGCATTGCCGCTGCTGTCGGAAAACCATTTGTTCATTAATAAAAAAGCGGCTAGCACGATCAAAGTAATCGCCAATAATATCGTGATGAGCCAAGGCAGCATCTTTTTCATGAAAGCTCCTCCAGTGTTTGGACTTTAATGGTGGCTGAATACGCGCCGATTTCCTTATTATAATCACGGATCTTCGCAACAACTTCATCGGCCTTTTCAAGAACGATTAGCCTTTTTCCCGTTACAAGCGTGATGTAAGTGTCCGGGCTTTCTTCCACCATTTCCACCAGAAGGGCGTTCAGCCACATTGGCGATCCGTTTAAACGTGTTACCGAGATCATAAGAGGCCTCCTAACAATAAATTGGGAGAGGAGTGCCTCCCCCAGCTTGAAACCAATACCATGCACTAAAAAATAGAATGTAACTATTATTTTGTAAGCCTAGCATCCGGAGATTACTAAATCATAGAACTCCTAGATGACCTGAAATTAACGTTTCAGATTAACGACTTCCTGAAGCACTTCATCCGATGTTGTAATAATCCGGGAATTCGCTTGGAACCCGCGCTGAGCAACGATCATCTCCGTAAATTCATTCGTCAGATCGACATTGGACATTTCCAATTGTCCCGCCACAATTGCTCCGGTGCCTGCTTCCCCATTGTTGGCGGTTGTTGGCTCCAGAGCGCCTTCCGCGTTGGCATTCAAAGTCATGCGATACAGATTGCCCCCAATTTTCTCAAGGCCCTGTGGATTGCTGACTTTGGCGACGCCGATTTGAACGCCTGCTTGGGTTGTTCCGTCGGCCATTGTTTGTACAATGGTTCCGTCATTGGAAATCGAGAAGGCCGTAACGTCCTCTCCAATGACTATTGGCTCTCCGGCTGAATCAAGCACATGAAGGCCATCGGAAGTAACCAAATTACGGCTGGCATCGACGTGGAAATCACCGGCCCGGGTCAGAAAGGGAGTCTCTTGGTCGGCAGTCAACTTAACAAGGAAAAAACCATCTCCGTCGATACGAAGATCGGTCGGATTATTGGTTGTCTGGGCGCTGCCTGCCAGATGCATCGTGTCAATGGAACCAATGCTGACACCAAGACCAATTTGCTTGGCGTTGACACCACCCTGTCCGCCATCGTTGGGTGCGGTAACGCCGGAAATCGTCTGGCTCATGATATCTTTGAACATGACACGTCCCGATTTGAAACCGATCGTATTCACATTCGCGATGTTATTGCCGATTACATCCAGCTTGGTTTGGAAGCCGCGCATGCCTGAAACACCAGAGTACATAGATCTTAACATGATTATACCCTCCCGGAATTAGAGCTTGGGGGCTCATAAAATTTGATTAATGATTATAGGTAGGACCGCGTCAGTCGGTCGGCGGCCCTCCGGCTTTCCGTTAGGACCAGCCGGGTCAAGAGATGATTACTGCACTATCTATTTGGGTGAATACATTGTCCTTCATGGAATTTCCATCCATTGCCGTCACCACGGTACGATTCGCAACACTGACAATCAGCGCCAAATCTTTCATCAGAATGAGCGATTCCTTGCCGCCTTTGGCCGCTGCTTGTTCTACGGCCGAAGAGATCTGGTCAAGCTGCTTAGTTCCAAGCTGAATCCCTCGCTGCTCCAGCCGCTTCGCGGCATGATTGCTGAATTTCAGCATATTCCGCTGAAGTACGTTTTCGAAAGAGGTGCTTCCAGAAGAAGATCCGTTGTTATTAACGGTGTTTGAACGCTGCAGCATGCCCGGGTGCCGGACACCGGTGAACATCTGTCCGACAGTCATTTTATCGTTCATAACGCCGTCCCGCCTCCGCTGCCAGCTTCGTCCGCAGCCAAGGTGCTGTCACTATTTTTAATCTGCGTGATGTCCTTGAGCGCAATCTTCTCCTTACCCACAAGGGCGTACTGCACTCCGTCGCTAACGACAATGGAATCCACCGTTCCCGATTTCTGCGTTGAAGTGGAGCTGTCAAGCCAGCTGACATTTTTCCCAATTAGACCTGAAACCGAGCCAAGCGACTGATTGAGCGCCGTTAATTGACCCGAGATGTTCATAAGCTGCTCAACAGACGTAAATTGAGCCATTTGAGCAATAAATTCCTTGTCTTGTAAAGGCTGCATCGGGTCCTGATTCTGCAGCTGCGTAACCAATATTTTAAGAAATTGGTCTTTCCCGAGCGTTTGGTTCCCCTTACTGCTGCCCGAGACGTTACCTGCCGAATAGTTCGGCCAGACATTATTTGTGGATATCATACTATCCGAGGTTGCCATAATCTTTCACCCCACTTTCCATCACCCCTAAGCCTCGGCTGAGAACTGGCCTGTCAGGCTTCGGGCACTTTGTTTATCGCTATTTAGCCATTCTTTCCATTCTCCATCGAGTTCGGCGGTAAGAATAGCATCATCTGAAGCTTCCTCCCGCTCTTTGGAGCGTCTCTCTGAACCATGGCCGCCAGCTCCCGAATGGCGTCCCTCTTGAAAAAGCTGCGACTGCTGGGAAGCATTGTTCTGTGAAACTTCCAGTTTTTCTACCTGCAATCCTTGGGATTGAAGCGCAGCGCGCAGTTGGGACATCTGATTCTCCAGCATATCTTTGGCTCCAGCATGTTCAGTCGTGAAATGCGCGACCAAATGACCGTTCTGCATCGTGATCTTGACATCTACTTGTCCCAGATTTTCCGGAAACAGAGATATTGTCGCTTCGGCAATTCCGCCCTTATTGACAATCTCCAGCTTGCCTGTAATAAAACCTGTCATTTCCTGCGCAAATCTATGAACCGGAACTTGCGGAGTTTCTGTCTTCAGAGGAGCCGTAATTCCGTCTCTAAGCATGAGCTGGCCTGCGGTAATGACTTTGCTATCTCCTGTGGAGGAATCCTGGTCAGCAACTATTTCGGATAGTACATCTGCATATGCCTTGGAATGCTCCTTACCTTCTGCGGATGTCGAAGTCACTTTAAAGTTCATCAAATCGCCTGCAGCCGCTTTGACATCACCAGGGTTCGTGGGAGCTTTTCCGGAAACGTCCGACTTATTCGCAATCATGTCTCCGGTTTTAGAAAGACCGGTTCCTTCGGAATTAATGCCGACGTTCTCCTTTTGGCGTTCTTGAAGCTTTCCAGCGACGGCAGCTTGAGGGGCAGATGACTGTACAGAAGTTTCATTGGAAGTCGATCCATCTCCAGTATACGGTTCAAGAATTGCCGCAAAGCTGTTCAGCAGTGTCAGCGCTTTGCCTGCTGCCGCTTCATCGCCGCTTTCTGCAGCTTGCTGAAATCTGGCCGCGAGGTTATTCAGTTCATCCTGAACAGCAAACCTTGCGGTAGCAGGGTTCTGCGCAAGTGCCGTAAGCGCGTTCTCAGCTTGACCTTCCTTTGCATCAGCACCCGACAAAAGAGCGGAGACCTGAATCAGCCAGCCCTGGAGCGCCGCCAGCAGTTCGGGATTCAATTCGATCTGTTCATCCAGTTTCGTAAGCTCGGGAAGAAGCTGGCCCAGCAGCTCTTGGCCGGTCGCGGTCGACGTTTCTCCATCCTTATCTGTTGCACCGGAAACTGTAGTCTTCAGAAGATTCTGTAAAGTTACTGCTGCCGTATCGCCTTTTGAAGCTGCTGTCATACCAGAAGCCGCGCCTGCCATCGATTGCAGCAGAGTCTGGGAGAACATCCCGTTTCCCGCAGTGCCGGTAACTCCTTCTATTCCGGAAGATCCGGTAGAAGCGGCCGCTTTGGCATTAAGACCTTTGCCTGAAGAAATCATTTGAAATACAAGACTCATCATTTTCCACCTCCTTTCAAGTGTAATTCTTATTTCCCGCCCATCAGGCGGTTTACGATTTTGGCAGTTACTCCATTCGTATCATTCTTGGTCATCTCGGATAATATGGAAGACCGCACACTGTCGTTCACGGTACTTAGAATCGTAATCACCTTATCCGGACTGATACCGTACATATCGCTGAGCAGCTTTGCGGCTTCGGTGGCGGGCATCGAGGAGAAGGTCTGGCTCAGCTTTCCCTTGTCAAGATTAGAACCGCTGCCGGTCTGGCTCGTTGCCGCCGCTGCTTGATTTAGTCTGGATTGAAGGGCTGCAATAGCCATATCGGAAGAATTGGCCGATTCCTTTAGCTTTATGGACACATCTGCGGCTACTTTCGGGTCCATTTTTTCCAAAATGGCTGTTTTACTGTCATTATTCATTCCGCTGAGCAGTTGAACTACTTCTTCGGTCGTCATATTTTGCATGATTGACGCCGCTTTGGATGCTTTCATTCCCGCATAAAGCTTGGTCATAGCGGCTATCTCTTTCTCGTGTGCATCCTGTGCTGCTGCCTGTTCCTGACTGCTGGCTGTCTGCTGCATGTCGTTAACCTGCGTCTGAAGCGCCTGTACCTGCTTGTCCTGTGCTGATTTTTGCTCATTCAGCTGTGTCACTGTCTTTTCCTGTTCGGACAGCTTGGCCTTTAGCTCCTTAATGGTTGCTTCAGAGCTCGCCTCTTGCTTCTCCTGTTGCTGGCTATCGGCAGTATCCTCTTTCGGATCAGGCACCCATTTATTCACGAGCGGAATTTTGTGCGCTATCTGCAATACGTCGTTTCTATAATCAACATTGAAAAGCGTCAGCAGAACCCCAATTAATACCAGTGTGAAAATAATCGGAATCATCAGAAACAGAAACCGCTCAAACTTACCAGCCGACTCTTCGTTTTCTAGCTCGATATCGTTCGTTGCCACTGGTGAATAACCTCCAGACGTCAGAGGGGCTTCATCGCGAAGCGGACGGTAGCCATCTCATCCAGTTCGTTTTGTTCCCGCAAATTCATATTTTGTTTAAAAATACCCAGCGCTTTTTCCCTTGCTTTCAGCCAAATTTTCTCATCCAAAGCCTTTGAGTTAAGATTATCCTGTTTTCTTGAAACTTCTTGATGCGCTTGGCTGATCTCGCCTTGTTTGCGGGTGATGCAGCTATCTAAATAGTCCACGTAATCCTGCATTTCCCGGATCATCGCCATCGGTGTTCTACTCTCTGCCGCTGCCTGAAGCGAGAGTAAAATTTCATTTCGCTGTTCCATAAGTTCAACCAGACTTTTCTCCTGTGCCTGGAGTTCCCCGAGCGCGTTTGAGAGCAACCATTCCGCCTGCGTTTTTTCATTGCCCTTCAAATCGACGACTTTCTGGAAACTATAGTGAAATCTCATTAATCAAATCAACTCCTCGAGAACTGGTTAATTAAGATTTGTTGAACTTCGGCCAGCGTTGTCTTCTCGTCAACCTTCTGTTTTGTAAAATCCCAAATACTATCAATATAGTGCAGCGATTCATCAATCTGGGCATTGGAACCTCTCTGGTAAGCGCCAATATTAATTAAATCTTCGGATTCCTTGTAAACCGACATCAACCGCTTCACATTCTCAGCCGCTTCAATCTGATCCTCGGGCGCGATATCCTTCATCACCCGGCTGATGCTTGCAAGCACGTCGATCGCCGGAAAATGCCCTTTATTTGCAATGCTCCGATTAAGCACAATATGCCCGTCCAATATCCCGCGAACGGCATCGGCAATCGGTTCATTCATATCGTCTCCATCGACCAGCACGGTATAAAAAGCGGTAATCGATCCGGTTGGCCCCGTTCCTGCGCGTTCAAGCAGTTTCGGCAGACTGGCAAATACTGATGGTGTATAGCCTCGCATCGCTGGCGGCTCTCCAACCGCAAGACCTACTTCGCGTTGTGCCATTGCATACCGTGTGACCGAATCCATCATCAGCATGACATTGAGTCCGCGATCACGAAAATACTCGGCGATCGTCGTAGCAATCAGCGCCCCTTTAATCCTAATCAGCGCCGGTTGGTCCGAGGTAGCTACAATTACAACCGAGCGCTCCAGTCCCTCAGAACCGAGGTCACGTTCAATGAAATCGAGAACCTCTCTCCCGCGCTCTCCAATCAGTGCGATCACATTAACATCTGCGGAAGTTCCCCGGGCGATCATACCCATCAGCGTACTTTTACCTACCCCCGAGCCTGCAAAAATACCGACCCGCTGCCCTTTGCCAATCGTTAGTAGTCCGTCGATCGCCCGCACTCCGATGCTGATCGGTTCCTGTACTCTGGGCCTGTTAAGCGGATTAGTTGGAATATTAAAAGTTGAACTGTACGGCATGCGAGCCGGTATAAGCGAACCATCAAGCGGCTGTCCAAGGCCGTCGAGTACCTTGCCGAGCAGTTCCGAACCCACCTGCACGTTGAGCGGTTTACCCGTGCCTACCACATCACAACCGGGTCCGATCGCCTGCAGCTCGCCAAGCGGCATGAGCAGCACTTTGTTATCGCGAAAGCCGACGACCTCCGCCTTGAGCGGTCTGCTGCCCTTGGCAGGATAGATGTAGCAAACGTCACCTATGCTGGCATCAGGACCTTCCGATTCAACCATCAGCCCGATAACCTGGGTTACCTTGCCGTTAATTCTGACGGGATCGATACTGCGCAGCTGTTCTTTGTATTTCTGGGTGTCAAGCATTACCTTCCCCATTTCTCTGCCCGTCATTATCCAACGCCACCCTAATCAGTTCCTTTTTGATCTCCTCAAGCTGGGTGTCGATCCTTGCGTCCACACTTCCAAGTGAAGATCGGATTACGCATCCATGGTCCTTCACCGTCGAGTCAGGCAAAATCTGAAGTTCCGCCTGCGAATCAATGGCTAATGTAAGCTCCTCTCGTGCCGCATTAACAAAAGAGAACTGTTTAGGATTTACGCACAGAGAGATGGTACCCTGCTCCCTCTTACGGGCCAGGTTTCTCTTGATGAGATCAATTGTAAACGCCGGTTCCACCGTCAACTGCTTCTCCACGATTTTCTCGGCGATGTCGCAGCTCAGCTCAACGAGAAAAGGCTCGGCTTCCTGAATGATCACATCACGCGCTTTATAGGCTTCTAATAAAACGGCTTGAGCCTCTTCCATTACCTTCACGAGCTTTGCCTTCATTTCTTCCTCAGCCTGCAGCAGACCCTCATTATATCCCTGACTATAAGCTTCTGCTTTGACCGCTTCAGTTAGGTGTTCATCCTGCTCCCTGCGGCTATGCCACCATTCTTCGGCTTCACTATGCGCTCTCTCGATGATTTGTTCAGCCTCAAGTGAGGCATTCCGCACCTGTTCTTCGGCAAACTCCTTTGCGTCGCGCAGCATTTGTTTGCATGTCTGCTCGGCTGCCTCGCGAGCGGGATCGTCATGTTGCGGTTCGCTACTTTCCCCTGATTGGATTTCTTCTTCGGCTAGACCGGCATGCTGCCGGGCCAGCTCCAATCTCTTGAGTGCTTCAACAGGAACATATTGGGAGTGTTTGATCAACCTAGACAATAATGTCATCTCCTCCACCGCGGGCTATGATGATTTCACCTGACTCTTCCAGCCTTCGAATGGTACTCACAATACGGGTTTGAGCTTCCTCTACATCACGAAGCCGCACCGGACCCATGTATTCCATTTCTTCCCGGAATGTTTCCGCCATGCGTTTGGACATATTTCGGAAAATGACATCGCGGACCTCTTCGCTTGCAACCTTAAGCGCAAGCTGCAAATCCGCATTCTCGATATCGCGGATAATTCGCTGGATGGAACGGTTGTCCACATTGACGATATCCTCGAATACGAACATCCGCTTCTTGATTTCTTCCGCCAGTTCAGGGTCCTGAATTTCAAGCGAGTCCAGAATCGTTCGCTCTGTCCCCCGGTCGACGCCATTGAGTATCTGTACGATCGACTCGATGCCGCCTGCATTCGTATAATCCTGAGTAACGGTTGCGGACAGCTTTTGCTCCAGAACTTTCTCAATCTGGGAGATGACCTCCGGTGAGGTGCTGTCCATAACAGCAACTCTTCTAGCAACCTCAGCCTGCTTCTCTTGCGGCAAAGAAGAAAGAATTGCAGCCGCCTGTTCAAAATGAAGGTACGAAAGCACAAGGGCGATAGTCTGCACATTTTCATTTTGAATAAAGTTCAAAATTTGATTAGGGTCCGCCTTCCGGGCAAAATCGAATGGTCTGACCTGAAGCGTCGCCGTAAGACGGTTGATAACTTCCAGCGCCTTTTGTTGCCCGAGCGCCTTCTCTAAGATTTCCTTGGCATAGTTGATGCCGCCTTGCGAAATATATTCCTGGGCCAGACAGATTTGATGAAACTCCGACAAGATTAATTCTTTCTCGCCGCTGTCAACCTTGCGGACGTTAGCGATCTCCAGCGTAAGCTGCTCAATCTCCTCGTCTCTTAAATGCTTGAAAATTTGCGCCGAAACTTCAGGCCCTAATGTGATGAGCAGGATTGCGGCCTTCTGACGGCCGCTAAGCCCCTGCTGTGCCGCCTTTGCCATTCGTTCACCTCTGTTCGTCTGCTAGCCAGGTGCGCAGCAGGTTTACGAACTCTTCCGGCTTTTTCTTAGCCAGACTTTCCAGCTGCTTACGCACTTGACTCTCGTTCGTTACGCTGTCCAGGTTAATGGACGGGAATTCGGTCGGCATCTGAAGCGGAATCTCTTCCTCTTCTTCTTCCGCATTATTACGGCGGCGTCGATAGATGATATATCCCACGCCCGCTCCAACCAGCAGTGCCGCCGCAGCGATCGCCCATATCATCCAGGTTGCTAAGCCGCCAGATGCTTGGGCTGCTGCTTGTGTGCCGAAAGTTTGAGAGTAGACCGAAACTTTTTTATCCAAATCAGCGTCAGTATATACAACCCCTGAATCGGCGAGTGAGGCTCTAACTATGTTGACCAGAATATTCCGAATGGCATCCGAAGTGGGCTGATCTAAAGTTGTTTGTCCATCGGGTGGTTCAACCGCAACATTAATGGTTAAATCTTTTACAGTGTATGGACTTGCGATAATATCTCTCGTAATTCGGTTTACTTCAAAGTTTTTGGTCTCGGACGACTCCTCAGATGAAGTGTTTCCGGAATTCGTGCTACTCGGATATCCTTGTACATCACCCGCCCCGGTTCCCGCTACTCCACCGTCCGCACTACCTTGTCCAGAGTACGTATTACTAATTATTTGGGAACTGATTACGATCCCTTGCATGTTTTCAGGGTCTACAGGCTCAACCCGGTTTTCCTTTCGGGTCTCTTTGTCGAAGTTCAGCTTGGAAAAGACAAGCACATCAACTTTATCGGGCCCTGTTAGCGTGCTGAGAAACGCCTTGACATTCTTTTTCACATCATCTTCGAATTTTCTCTGAAGGGCGAAGTTTTCTTCAACCTGGCTTGAAACACCGGCTTGCCCTCCCTTTGCCGTCGGCATAAGCTCGGTTTCATTATTCGTAATTGTAATATTGTTAATAGGCAAATTCGGAACGGCCGTCTTAACCAGATTGAAATAGCCATCGATGTTGTCCTGAGTGGGTCTAAAGCCCGGTTTAAAGCTCAGTACCACGGATGCCGAAGCCTTCTCCTGATCATCCTGGGTAGCAAACACGGTCTCCTTTGGCAGATTGACAAGAACCTTGGCGTCCTTAACTCCCTGCATCCTGCGAAGAAGCTGCTCAACTTCCCCGTTAAGAGCGTTATTGTACTTTACATTAAACTCGTTATCTGTCGTTCCGATCATGGATGAGCTTTGGTCAAAAATCTTATAACCAATTGAGCCATCCTGAACGATCCCTTGCGATCCGATATCGACTTTGGCGCGGGCTGCATCCGCACTCGGAACGGAAATGCTCTGACCGTCTGGACTTAACCTATAACTGATTCCCGCAGATTCCAGATAGTTTATTACTCCGGCGGCGTCCGTACTGTCCAAATCCTGAAAAGCAACCTCATACTCGGTCTTGGTAAGCTGCATCGTCACTGCGACGATGATGATTATAATGATCAACAGCGTAGAAAAGAAAAGTATTTTCTGCCTTACGCTGAATCTATTCCAATACTGGGCAAGCTTATCCCTGTACTGGGCGAATCTTTCATTCACAGTGTCACCCCATCCGAAACTATGCTAGGATTGTTTAGATCTTATTAGATCTGAGTTCTCATAATTTCCTGGTAAGCTTCAATAGCTCTATTTCGGACTTGGGCGGTCAGCTGTAAGCTCAGCAGAGCCTGCTGTGAAGAGATCATCGCTTCATCCACATTTACTTCCCCCAGGACAAACTTGTTATTCATATCTTTGGCTGTTTGCTCCTGAGCAGCAACTTGATTCAGAGCATCCTCAAGATAAGATCCGAAGCTTTTAGTAGTGTCCGAAAGACCGGCCGCTGATTGCGTCTCTGTCTTCTTCATTGCAAGAGGCTGGATGCTCTGTGTGCCGATTGTCAAATTCTGTATCAAGGTTTCTCCTCCTAGAAATCAAACACTAAAGTGTACCGATCCCTACAGCCACTTTAGAAGATTTGTACTAATATTTACTTTCCGATTTCAAGTGCTTTGGAAACCATCGCTTTGCTAGCATTGAGCATGGTAACATTCGCTTCATAGGAACGGGACGCGGATATCATATCCACCATCTCTTTCGTTACGTCCACATTGGGCATGTATACATACCCTTTCTCATCTGCGTCAGGATGAGTCGGATTATATACCGGTTTGAGCGGCGACGAATCCTCTGTAATGGACTTGACACTCACGCCTTCCGTTCCGCCATTCATCTTAGAATGCAAAATATTGGAAAAACTATCGTTCTGTTTCGACTCCAGTACCACCAGCTTGCGACGGTAAGGCACCGCTCTGCCGTCGACCACCGAAGCTCTTGTCGTTTCCGCATTGGCTATATTGGACGAAATCACGTCCATTCTGAGCCGCTGTGCGGTCAAGGCAGAGGCGCTGATTCCAAAACTGCTGCCGAAATTCATACCTCATTATCTCCCTTCAGTTGCCGTTCGCATCATTGAAATTTGACTGTTCAAAAGTTGAACGTAAGAACTGTACCGGAGCTGGTTCTCGGCACTTAACGCCATTTCTCGGTCAATGTCAACATTATTGCCGTTATTGTTCATAGACGTCCTCTTGTCAGTTTGGATGACCGGCGAGGGAACATTACCTGTCATCCCGAATTGAATATGGCGGGAATCCGTCACTTTGGCTCTAAGTGAAGATTGAAGTCCTCTTTCCTGCTCCCGCAGAAAGCTCTCAAAAGAGACATCGGAGCGCTTGAAATTGGGTGTATCGACATTCGCCACGTTATTAGCCAGTGTGTTTTGTCGAATGTTGGCAGCATCAATGCCCTGTTGTAACCGTCGGAAACTTAAAGTATTAAGCAATCCCATAATTATCCCCCTTCCAAAGCTATCATAGTGAAAAGAATTCCACAACTCTTTCTGAATATCCTTCCTATTCGACAAAATTTGATTAAAAAATGTTCAATCCCTAACAATTAACCTAGAAAATGCTCGACATTATGAGACATTATTGAGGTTTTTTTTGCATATATTGATTCTCGTAGAATTTGTATAATATTACAATGAGAAAATAGCCCTATCTTTTAAAATAAGATAGGGCTTGAATCATTTTTTAACCATTTTATTACATTTAACGTCCGTAATATCCTTAGTAGATCCATATATTACATTAAAATTACATATTATGGGCTTTAATTATTTTTTACCTGATACTTCTTTCCTAGAAATCTTCCATTGATGGGCAGTTACAAAATATACTGGCTTAAGTCCCGGTCCTGGGCGATACTTGCGAGCTTCTCACGGACGTATTCGGGTGTAATTACCATTTTTTCAAGCGTAAGTTCGGGAGCCTCGAACGAGAGGTCCTCCAAAAGCTTTTCCAAAATGGTGTGAAGACGCCGAGCTCCGATATTCTCCATATTTTGATTGACTGTCGCCGCAATTTTCGCAATCTCGTAAATGGCTTCGCTCTGAAACTCCACTTCGATATTTTCCGTAGCGAGTAAATTGGAATATTGCTTTGTCAGCGCATTTTTCGGCTCGGTGAGTATGGATACGAAATCCTCAAGGGAAAGGCTGCTGAGTTCAACGCGAATGGGAAAGCGGCCCTGGAGTTCAGGAATCAGGTCGGACGGTTTGGCGACGTGAAAAGCTCCCGCTGCCACGAACAGGACATAATCAGTCTTTACAGGGCCGTATTTCGTCATCACGGTTGATCCCTCAACAATCGGTAAAATATCCCTCTGCACGCCCTCGCGGGAAACATCGGGACCTCCCCCTTTGCCCTGGCTGGCCACCTTGTCAATCTCATCGATGAAAATAATGCCCGATTGCTCCGCGCGCGCTACGGATTCCTGGATAACGTCATCCATATCAATCAGCTTGTTCGCTTCATCCTGAATGAGCACTTTACGCGCCTCGCGGACAGGCAGCCTGCGCTTCTTGGTCCGTTTCGGCAGCAGACTTCCGAACATCTCCTGCATATTCATCCCCATCTGGTCATTGCCCTGACCGGCGAACATATCCAGCATGGTAGGAGCAGTGTCTTCGACATCGATCTCAATAATATCGTCTTCGAGCTGTCCGGCAAGCAGCTTAAACCGGATTCCCCGGCGGCTCTCATTCAAGGTAGCATCGCCTTCCGAATCATCGGCCTTTGCTTCCTCCTGGCCGCCATTCCCGCCAAACAGCATCTCAAACGGGTTGCGCTGGGTTTTATTCTTAGAGGCGGAAGGGGCGAGAATACGCACAATGCGTTCATTGGCCAGTTCTTCCGCACGGTCCTTTACCTTTTCGGTGCGCTCAAGCTTGACCATTCGGATCGCGGTCTCCACGAGATCGCGAACCATGGACTCCACATCGCGTCCCACATAGCCGACTTCAGTAAATTTCGTGGCTTCCACTTTGACGAACGGAGCATTCACCAGCTTGGCAAGACGTCTGGCAATCTCGGTCTTGCCTACGCCCGTAGGCCCGATCATCAAGATATTCTTCGGTACGATTTCGTCACGCAGTTCTTCAGACAGCTGGCTGCGCCGATAGCGGTTGCGCAAAGCGACAGCCATCGATTTCTTGGCCTGCTTCTGGCCGACAATATACTTATCCAGCTCGGCTACGATTTGCCGGGGCGTAAGCGATTGATTCGCCATCTTAATTCCTCCACCTCTCTTGCGGGCTATTCAAACCTGCAATTGTTCAACGATAATATTCGAATTCGTATAAACGCAAATTTCGGAGGCGATTTTAAGCGCTTCCTTAGCGATCTCCGCTGCGCTGAGATCCTTCGCATGCCGCTTCAAAGCCCGGGCGGAAGCCAGGGCAAAGTTGCCGCCGGAGCCAATCGCCAGCACATCGTCGTCCGGCTCGATGATTTCGCCTCCGCCGGAAATTAGCAGCATTCCATTCTTGTCCATTACGATCATCAGCGCCTCAAGCTTGCGCAGCACACGGTCCTGACGCCAATCCTTGGCTAGTTCTACTGCGGCGCGCTGCAAATTACCGTGATGCTCTTCCAGCTTGCCTTCAAATTTCTCAAAGAGGGTGATTGCATCGGCAACCGATCCTGCGAATCCGGCGACAACCTGCCCTCTATACAGCCTCCGCACTTTTTTGGCGGTCGTCTTCATTATGACATTTTCCCCAAAGGTAACCTGCCCGTCGCCTGCGATTGCCGCTTCACCATTATGCCGTACGGCGCAAATGGTCGTTGCGTGAAAGCTGGGAATCATGCTCTTGCCTCCTTCGATTATGCTCTTGAAAATGCTTCAGGTTCTATGCAGGGGCTCCGTACCGACATGATGTGGCAATCCGATACGTTCCGCGAACCCGGCAAGACTATCCAGTGCGCGATGCGCAAGAAGCTCATTCTTCTCCTTTTTGTTGCGGATCTTCCGTTCAGGTTTCGGCAGAAGACCAAAATTGGCGTTCATCGGCTGAAAATGCTTGGAATCAGCAGTTGTAATATAGGCCGGCATGCTTCCAAGGACGGTATCCTCCGGGAATACAAGCAGTTCCTCACCAAGAGCAAATCTAGCGGCATTAATGCCGGCTATCATACCCGAGGCCGCAGATTCAACATAGCCTTCCACACCTGTCATCTGTCCAGCAAAAAACAGCCGATCTTTTTCTTTCATCTGATAGGTCGGATGAAGCAGCTTCGGCGAATTAATGAACGTATTGCGGTGCATAACACCGTAGCGGACATATTCCGCATTCTCAAGACCCGGGATCAGCGAAAAGACCCGCTTCTGCTCGCCCCATTTCAGATGGGTTTGAAACCCTACGAGGTTATAAAGCGTTCCGGCAGCATTATCCTGCCGCAGCTGAACAACGGCAAAGGGCAGCTTCCCCGTATGGGGATTGACGAGCCCCACCGGCTTCATCGGCCCGAACAGCGCCGTCTGCTTGCCGCGTTTCATCATAATCTCAATCGGCATGCAGCCTTCAAAGTAAATTTCCTTCTCAAAATCCTTGAGCGCCGCCGTTTCTGCGGAAATAAGCGCGTCGTAAAATACGTTAAATTCCTCTTCCGTCATCGGGCAGTTGAGATAAGCCGCTTCACCTTTATCGTAGCGGGAAGCCAAATAGACCTTGCTCATATCGATCGAGTCCTTCTCAACGATCGGAGCCGCCGCGTCGTAGAAGTAAAAATACTCCTCGCCCAGCAGCGCCTTGATCTCGGAAGACAATGCCGGTGAGGTCAGCGGTCCGCTCGCGATTACGACGATCCCTTCCTCCGGTATATGCGTCAATTCCTCGTTTACAACCTCGACAAACGGGTGCTCGTGCAGCGCCGCCGTTATTTCGCCCGAAAATCCGTCCCGGTCGACGGCCAGAGCGCCACCCGCCGGTACGGCATGCTTGTCGGCAGAGCCCAGCACCAGAGAGCCAAGCCGCCGCATCTCCTCTTTCAGTACGCCAACCGCGTTGCCAAGCCCGTTGGCGCGAAGAGAGTTGCTGCATACAAGCTCCGCGAATTTATCCGTATGATGAGCCGGTGTCTTTACGACAGGCCGCATTTCATATAATTTAACCGGCACTCCCCGCGACGCGATCTGCCAGGCCGCTTCACTTCCGGCAAGCCCTGCACCGATGACCGTAACCGGAGCGGGGCGGCCCGCTGTTTGCTTAGGTGTTTCCGTCAACTTTACACAACCTCCATAAGTCTTTCTTGCTGAATTTATAATTGTGGAACTGGTTTATTCCGCCGTTTCCTCTTCGCTGTCTTCCAGATCCTCGGTATGGTCGCATGATGTACACTGCAGCCGGGTTCCTTGTTTGTTCCGTTTCTCAACCATCCACGATCCGCATTCCGGGCACGGTTTGGAAGACGGTTTATCCCAGGAAACAAAGTCGCACTCAGGATACCGGTCGCAGCCATAGAAGACGCGTCCCTTCTTACTGCGCCGCTCCACAACCTTTCCTTCGTGGCATTTGGGGCAGCCGACCCCGATATCCTTGATAATCGGCTTTGTATTCCGGCAGTCCGGGAAGCCCGAACAGGCTAAAAATTTGCCGAAGCGCCCCAGCTTGTAAACGAGCGGCTTACCGCATTTCTCGCAAATTTCGTCGGAAACCTCATCCACGATCTCGATCTCTTTCATTTCCTCTTCGGCCACTTCAAGACGCTTCTCGAAGGAATTGTAAAATTCGGCAAGCACTTTTACCCAATCCTCCGCGCCTTCTTCCACATGGTCAAGATCGCCTTCCATATGAGCCGTAAATTCCACGTCAAGGATTTCCGGGAAGAACTGCTCCATTTGTTCGATAACCAGTTCCCCCAGCTCGGTAGGCATGAACTTTTTTTCTTCTATGGCGACATAGCCGCGCTTCTGAATCGTTTCGAGCGTCGGCGCATAGGTGCTTGGGCGTCCGATTCCCAGCTCCTCCAGCGTCTTAACGAGACGCGCTTCCGTATAACGCGGGGGCGGCTGCGTAAAATGCTGCTTCGGCTCGACTGCCTGCGAAATCAGCTTATCTCCGGCCTGCAGCTGAGGCAGGTATTTCTCCTCTTCCGTTGTGCCGTCATCGTTGCCTTCCACATACACCTTCATAAAGCCGGGAAAGGACACTTTTGAACCGACGGCACGAAACACAACTTCGCCAACCTTAATATCGACTGACAACGTATCCAGCCGGGCAGAAGCCATCTGACTGGATACAAAGCGTTCCCATATCAGCTTGTAAAGGCGGAACTGGTCGCGGCTGGTGAATTCCTTCACAGCGTCCGGATCGCGCAGCGCCGAGGTTGGGCGGATCGCTTCATGCGCGTCCTGTGCTCCGGCCGCCTTCTTGGAGTATTGACGCGGCGATTCCGGCAGAAAATCCTCCCCATATTTAGTGGAGATCAGCTCTTTTGCTTCTTCCTGCGCCGTCGCGGAAATCCGCGTGGAGTCTGTACGCATGTATGTGATCAGACCGACTGTGCCTTCTTTTCCGAGCTCTACACCTTCATACAGCTGCTGGGCGACAGACATCGTCTTGGCGGCCCGGAATCCGAGCTTGCGAGCGGCTTCCTGCTGGAGGGAACTTGTTGTGAATGGAGCCGACGGATGGCGCTGTCTTTCCTTTTCCTTCACTTCACTGACGATGAAATCGGCGCCTTCAATCGCCTTCATTACTTCCTTTACGTCGCTCTCCCGCGCCAGTTCCTTTTTCTCGCCATTTAATTTATAAAATCTGGCATCGAATACGGAATCACGGATACCAAGCTTGGCGGTAATCGTCCAATATTCCTCCGGCACGAATGCCGAAATCTCATTCTCCCGGTCCATAATGATTTTGACGGCTACCGACTGTACACGTCCGGCGGACAGCCCCTTTTTGACTTTCTTCCATAATAAAGGGCTGATCTTATAACCAACGAGCCGGTCAAGGATGCGCCGCGCCTGCTGCGCGTTCACCAGATCCATATTTATTTTGCGCGGAGTCTTGAAAGCATCCTTCACAGCCTGCTTCGTAATTTCGTTGAACACAACGCGGCAGTCCTGCGTATTGTCAAGTTCCAGCGCATGCGCCAGATGCCAGGCAATCGCCTCTCCTTCACGATCCGGGTCAGCCGCCAGATAGACTTTCTTCACTTTTTTGCTTGCGTCTTTCAGCTCTTTGAGTACCGAGCCTTTGCCGCGAATTGTAATATATTTGGGATTAAAGTCATTCTCGACCTCTACGCCAATCTGGCTTTTGGGCAAGTCGCGAACATGTCCCATTGATGCCTTTACGATATATTTGCTGCCCAAATATTTGCCGATGGTCTTCGCCTTTGCAGGCGACTCGACAATGACCAAAGAATCAGCCACACAATCGTCCTCCTATAAGTTTGTCAGCATAAACTTCATGGAATTTCTTCGCAGTTCTCTACGGAAGAATACGCCACAACCTCAAACTTCTCTATTATATAACCTTATATACTGCGCCTGGTAAGGATGTTACCGCTTTTTTTATGATTAAAGATAACAGAACGGAATGCAAATGTCCAAAATCCAGACCGCTTTTTTCCAACAGCTCATCCAGAGAACATGGTCCCTGATGCAGTATATGGTATAGGCGGGACTCGTCACTTGTCAAATTGTTTTCACTGCATAGCATCCCAAACCCATCGTTCCCGGCCTCCGGGTCCGCTGTAAAATCCGAGGGTTCCGGCAGCAGAGAGACGTATTCCGCCAAGATGTCGGCTGCGCCGGACACAAGCGCCGCTCCCTGTTTGATCAGCTCAAGGGCCCCCCTGCTTTTGGGGGAAGTGATCGGTCCGGGAACGGCAAATACATCCCTTCCCGCTTCAAGGGCGGCATCCGCTGTGATCAGAGAACCGCTGCGGCTGTCGGCTTCCACGACGACGGTTCCGAGAGTAAGCCCGGCAATAATCCGGTTGCGCTGCGGAAACAGGCCGGGGTGGCTTTTGGTCCCTATCGGATATTCGGTGACCACCAGACCTTCGCGTGAAATCCGCTCCACCAATTCGCGATTCTCCGGAGGGTATATTTTGTCCATCCCGGTAGCCATGACGGCCACGGTTCCCCCTCGCTGCCCCAGTGCGGCTTCATGACAGATACTGTCGATTCCGCGGGCCAACCCGCTGACAAC
>NZ_ASSD01000361.1 GCF_000520715.1 Paenibacillus zanthoxyli JH29 | reverse complement strand
GGCGCTGCAGCTGGCGGAGCTGCGCGGCCAGCTCCGCGGCATGCGGCACGGCCAGCTCCGCAGCGGCCGTGGGCGTCGCGGCGCGAAGATCAGCCGCGAAATCGGCGATTGTAAAGTCGGTCTCATGGCCGACGGCCGAGATGACCGGAATAGCTGACCCCGCAATCGCCCTCGCTACCGCTTCTTCGTTGAAGGCCCACAACTCCTCCAGGGAGCCGCCACCGCGGCCCACGATGAGCACATCGGCCTCGCCCATATCGTTCAGATCGCGGATGGCCTTCACGATGGAAGGCGCCGCGCCCTTGCCCTGTACAAGCACGGGATAGAGCACAATGGCTACCTGCGGAAACCGTCTGCGCAGCGTAATCAGAATATCCCGAACCGCCGCGCCCGTCGGCGACGTGACGACGCCGATGCAGCGTGGATAGCGAGGCAGCGGACGCTTCAGCTCCGCTGCGAACAGTCCCTCCTGCTCCAGCTTTTTCTTCAGCTGCTCATAGGCCAGGTACAAGCTGCCAATGCCATCGGGCTGCATATGTGTAGCGTAGAATTGGTACTGTCCGTCCCTTTCGTACACGGTCACATTGCCCCTGGCAATGACCCGCGAACCTTCCTTCGGCACAAAAGGCAGCCGCTGGTTATGGGAAGCGAACATAATTGCCTTGATACGGCTGCTCTCGTCCTTCAGCGTAAAATACATATGTCCGCTGCCATGATGCGTAAAATTGGAGATCTCCCCGCGTATCCACACGTCGGAGAGCAGATGGTCCGAGTCCAGCTTCATGCGGATGTAACGGTTAAGATCTTTAATGGAATATACCTTCCGCTCCGCCATGATGCCTGTCCTATTCCAAACCGTGGCGGCGCTTCGCTGCGGTCAGCGTGTTGACCATCAGCATCGTAATGGTCATCGGCCCTACGCCGCCCGGTACCGGCGTAATGTAACCTGCAACTTTCTTCGCGCTGTCGTAATCAACGTCTCCGGCGAGTTTGCCGTTATCAAGCCGGTTCATGCCCACATCAATAACGACCGCACCCGGCTTCACATAGGAAGCGTCGATAAAATTAGCGCGGCCGATCGCCACGACCAGTACATCAGCCATCCGGCACAGCTCGGCCATATTGCTCGTGCGGGAATGGCACATCGTGACCGTAGCGTTCTCGCGCTGCAGCAGCAGAGACACCGGCTTGCCGACAATATTACTGCGGCCGATAACGACGGCATGCTTGCCGGAAAGGTCGATGCCTGTACGCTTGATCAATTCAATTACACCGGCAGGCGTGCAGGGCAGCAGGCTGTCGTCCCCGATGACCAGATTGCCCACATTAACCGGATGGAAGCCGTCGACGTCCTTCTCTACGGAGATGGCATCGATCACTGCTTTTTCATTGATGTGCTTCGGAAGCGGAAGCTGCACCAGAATGCCGTCAATCTCGTCCGCATGGTTTAGCTCGTCAACGAGCGCGAGCAATTCTTCCTGGGAAGTCGAAGCGGGCAGCCGGTGAACTACCGAATGGAAGCCAAGGCTGATACAGGTTTTTTCCTTGCTGTTCACATATACCTGCGAACCCGGGTCCTCCCCAACAAGCACTACAGCCAAACCAGGCTTGACCCCGCGCGCCGCAAGCGCCTCTACCTCCCGGGCAATATCCACACGAATCTCTTCGGAAACCAGTTTACCGCTGATGATTGCTGCTGTCATGACACTTATCTCCCCTTTGGTGAACTTTGATAGTTGTTAGGCTGTCTTCTCGTGAAAAAAGGGCGCTCAGGCGCATCGTAGCATCTTTTGCTGAACCAGCTTCATTTACTAGGAACGGTTTGTCTTCAGTTCTTCCAGATCCTGAATCATTTTTCCGAGCACGCCGTTGACGAATTTGCCGGAATCTTCAGTGCCGAAATGCTTAGCGAGCTCAATCGCCTCATTGACGGCAACCTTTGCCGGAACGTCATCCCGGTAAATCATTTCATAAGCGGCAAGCCTTAAAATCTGGCGGTCGACGCGGGACAGCCGGCTCATCTGCCAACCCTTCAAGTAATGCTCCAGCATATCGTCAATCGCAGGCTTAGCTTCCCAGATGCCGTTCACATGGTCTAGCACATAATCCTTTAGCTGAAGCTCGTCGGAAATAACGCGCTCCGTCTCATTTTCCTCCGATGCCTCTTCCAGCAGCATTTCCACCGCCTCGCCGCTTTCCACCTCGTTCATTTCCATCTGATACAGGCTTTGTACGATAATTTCTCTCGCAATTCGTCTTTTCATTTGTTCCTCCTTTTAATTAATCCAATCTCCGCTTGACCGATACGGATCGGCCGATCCGGCGGGACGTGTGCCTCGCTGTATCGCAAATAGTCGCTCAAGTAACAAGGTTAGGCGCAAGTACCCCAGTTCAATTATGTCTCTTCAGCATATATGAATTAGGCAGGCGGAAAAACTCCCTATAATTTCAGCATAATTCCCCGTTCCCGTCCGAAATACTCAAATTAGATGGAGATTTTCCAGTCCGCTCTAGCGCCGAGCGCAGGCTGCAGCTTATTTAACCTGTGCGGTAAAGCAGCACCCTCTAGACGCAAAAAAACCGCACCGCCCTTCTTTCGGGGACAGAAATGCAAATGACCAGTTCGCTCCGAAAGAAAGGCTTTAGCGCGGTTCACTTGAAGGGACGCCAGCGGCCCGACAGCTGCTCCAGCAATTCCCGCCATGGGAACAATGGAGCCTGCGCGTCTTTTCTGCCGCCAAGCGTATACCCGATGAACACAACCAGTGCAAAGAACAGCATATCCCAGAAACCGCTAATTAAATAAATGATGCCGAGAATTAAGCCAAAGGCCACTCCGGCAATTCTACCTCCGTGACTTTCCCATATTTCTCTCCAAAGCATAAGGGAAATTCACCTCTATTCCACTCGACTTTTGAAGCTGGGCGACTGGGCAAGATTGGCAATATAGACGGACACGTCGGCAACCGGAACACCCGTCGTATCCTGCACATATTCATGCACCTGCCGCTGTACTTCCGAGGTCAGAAGCGGCAGCGAATGCTCGCCATCCACTACGCCGCGAATCATAATTTCTAGTCCCGCCTGGGAGACGCGAATGCGCGATCTCAGGTCGCGGATGCCTTTGACCCTTCCGGCAGCCTTCAGGCTGAGATTCTCAATTGTTTCCATGGAAATCTGAATATCTCCGTACTCCGTCCGTTGATCGACCGACAGACTGGATGGCCGTTCCCGGCGAATAGAGATGTAGAAGAACCGGATACTCAGCAGGAATAAAATCACCGCAGCAACAATCACGGCGATATAAGCGGATTCCCAATCCCGGATTTCCAAATTCCTTGGGAGAATGCCGCTTAACAGGAGGATGGCAATAACAGATAATATTCCAATGCTCAAGCTGTAAATAAACAGCAAAAGTCTGTCTAAAATTTTGGCCACGAGCCTCGTAACCTCCTCAAAGTAGACTAAACCCTCGACTTGACCGTCGGGGGTTTAATGAAGACCGGAAGTCCTTATTTCACACGAAGGGCAACATCGGTATCGTCGGCAGCTGTGTTCTTTTCCGCACTCTTAAACTGGACGTCGTGAATATGCACATTCACTTCTACTACTGTCAGACCTGTCATCGTTTCGATGGACCGTTTGACGTTTCGCTGAATTTCCGCCGCCACATCCGGGAGACGGGTTCCATATTCGATAATTACGGAGACGTCCACCGCAGCCTCGCGCTGTCCGACTTCCACCTTAACGCCTTTTGAAAGGTTCTTACGTCCAAGCAGCTCGACAATGCCTCCGGCAAATCCGCCGCTCATACCCGCTACGCCTTTAACTTCAACGGTCGCAAGGCCCGCGATCACCTCAATCACTTCGGGAGCGATCTGGATTTCACCGATTTCCGTACGTTCAAATTCTGTCGGCAGTGTACTCATTTTATCCCCCACACCTTTCACATTTGTTCATGATGGCAAGCTTAAAGCACGTCTCTCCATTAAACATACTATATCATTTGACGAAGTTTATGACAAACAATGCGGTTTCGCCCTAAATTTCATTTTCTTCAAGGAACTTGATATCGAAATGACCGTCCAGGAATACGGGATGCTCCAGCAATTTTTGATGAAAAGGGATTGTGGTATGTATTCCTTCAATGGCGAACTCGCCAAGTGCCCGTTTCATCTTGAGAATCGCTTCCTGGCGCGTAGGCGCCCAGACGATGAGCTTCGCAATCATGGAATCATAAAAAGGCGATATCGTTCCGCCAGGATATGCGGCGCTGTCCACACGGACGCCAAGTCCGCCCGGAGGCAGGTAAAAGCCGATCTTGCCCGGAGAAGGCATGAAATTCTTGGTCGGGTCTTCCGCATTGATGCGGCACTCGATCGACCAGCCGTTAATGACAATATCCTCCTGAGTGAACGAAAGGAGGTTGCCCTCGGCCACCGAAATCATTTCCTTGATCAAATCCACCCCCGTTACCATTTCGGTAACCGGATGCTCAACCTGAATACGGGTGTTCATTTCCATAAAGTAAAACTGCCCGTCTGCGCCAAGCAGAAATTCCAGCGTTCCCGCACCGGAGTAATTTACGGCCAGTGCGGCGCGGACAGCTGCGTCTCCCATCGCCTCACGGATATCCGGCGTCAGCACGGAGCAAGGCGCCTCCTCCACCAGCTTCTGGCGGCGGCGCTGCACAGAGCAGTCCCGTTCGCCCAGATGGACCACGTTGCCGTGGTTATCGGCAATAATCTGGATTTCGACATGCTTCATGCCGGTCAGGTATTTCTCTATATAGACTCCGGCGTTGCCGAACGCCTTCTGCGCTTCCTGCTGGGCTGCTGTAATCTGCTTGACCAGTGATTCCTCGTCTTCGGCAATACGAATGCCTTTGCCTCCGCCTCCGGCGGTAGCCTTGATGATAATGGGATAGCCGATCTCCCTCCCAAGCAGCACCGCTTCCTCCACATCTTCGACAAGACCATCGGAACCGGGGATGACCGGAACGCCGGCCTGCTTCATCGTTTCTTTCGCCACAGCCTTGTCACCCATCCGGGTGATGGCTTCAGGAGACGGACCGATAAATATGATATTGCAGGAACCGCAAATCTCAGCGAAATCGGCATTCTCGGCAAGGAAGCCGTAGCCTGGATGGATGGCGTCGCATTCAGTCAGGGTGGCAACGCTCATAATATTCGTAAAATTTAGATAGCTGTCCTTGGAAGCTGTCGGTCCGATGCAGTACGCTTCATCGGCCAGCCGGACATGCAGCGAATCGCGGTCGGGTTCCGAATAGACCGCAACGGTGGAGATGCCCAATTCGCGGCAGGCGCGAATAATCCGAACGGCAATTTCCCCCCGGTTGGCGATCAACACTTTTTGTATGTTCATTACTTTCCTCCCGATTCTAAGATTCCGGCTTCACCAGGAACAAGGGCTGGCCGTACTCCACAAGCTGGCCGTTCTCCGCAAGTACGGATACGATTTCCCCGCGGACTTCGGCTTCCAGCTCGTTCATCAGCTTCATCGCTTCGATAATGCAGACTGTCGACTTCTCGGTCACCCGGTCGCCAACGCTTACGAATGCAGGCAAATCCGGCGAAGCTGCGGTGTAGAACGTTCCCACCATCGGAGAAACGATTTTATGTAAGGTTCCCTCTGCGGGAGTAGAGACCGTCTCTTGCTGCGGAGCGGCGGGACTGGGGGGAGCTTGCCCGACAATCTGCTGCGGTGCGGGCGGCTGTGGAGCAGGCGTAAAGTGGTAAGGAAAAGGCGCTGCCGGAACTACATGCGCTTCCGCAGCCTCGGAACGGTCCGGTTTGCGGATAGCCAGTTTCATTCCTTCGCTTTCAATCTCCAGCTCATGCACGGAAGAGGTCTGGTCCAGCAATTCGATCAATTCCTTAATTTCACTTAATTTGAACATTTCGATCAGTTCACTCCTTCAGCTTTCTCTCAAACCCGCCAACTCGGCGGATAAGATGAACCGGCTTCGACGCCCTTTCGGGAACGTCAACCGTCACTCGTACAACATAGCGGAAAGGACCAGCTGCAATGCTAATCCACCTATTTTCCATGATAACTTTATGTATTATATCACAAACGCAGGAAATGGAAAGAGCCCGGGTTGACCCGAGCTCTTTCGCCAATTCCTGCGTGATTTGTGTTCGTATTACTGTTCCGATACATGCTGAACGCTTACTTTATCCTGTGAAACGCTCAGCTCTTTCATGACCAGATCGATGATCGAGGCCGCCTGTTTCACATCCAGCTTGTTGCTGAGCACAACCACCTTATAGGAATCATTGCTCTCTTCCTTGACGATTGCTTCGCTGTACTGCTGTTGAAGCTTTTCTTCGATTCCGTTGATTTTGGATTCCTTCTCTTCGAGCTGATGCAGCTGCTCTTGCGCGGACGCGCTGTCCGATGGCGATTTGTCCATATCGTTGATCGCAGCCATCAGATCCTGCTGCTCTTTCAGGTTCTTCTGCTCTCGTTCGTACTGGTAGTTGGTGAACAGACTGGAGGCCGAAGTGCTTTGCGATGCAACTTCATTCAGAACAGCCGCGTCGTCCTTCGATACGCCGCTGTCTGCCGAAGCGGCATCTTTACCGCTATCCAATG
>NZ_ASSD01000360.1 GCF_000520715.1 Paenibacillus zanthoxyli JH29 | reverse complement strand
TGGCCTGCCGCTCCGCCGAGCGCAATCATAATCTGCTCCTCAAGATAGTCTTTCGTGTACAGATACTGCTCCTGCTGCGGGTTATGCCGCACATAGCCGAGCGCCTGACCGCGCGGAGTGAGTGTTACCTGACTAACGCTGCCCGGACGCAGAAGCTCGGCCATAATGGCATGCCCCAGCTCATGGATCGCTACCCGCTTCTTCTCTTCGTGGTTCGTCTCTCGGTCCGTCTTCTCGCCCATCATGACCTTGTCGATCGCCATTGCCAAATGGCGGTCCTCCACTTGGGTCAAATTATCGCGCATCATATAGATCGCGGCTTCGTTCATAACGCTTTCTAGCTGGGCGCCGGAGAAGCCGTAAGCTTCCTCTGCAACTTTTTCCAAATTGATATCGGGATGAAGCGGCTTGTTCTTGGCGTGCAGCTCTAGTATCGACTTGCGGCCTTTTTTGTCGGGCATGTCCACTTGAATATGGCGGTCAAAGCGCCCGGGACGCAGCAGCGCAGGATCAAGCATCTCCTTACGGTTCGTAGCGGCGATCAGCAAAATGCGCGGAGTTTCCGAATTGTAAATGCCGTCCATCTCGGTCAGCAGCTGGTTAAGCGTCTGGTCGTACTCCCGCTGCTGCCCGCCTTCCCGCTTGCCGCCGATGACGTCGATTTCATCGATGAAAATAATGGCGCTCTCCCGATTCTCCTTAACGGCACGGGTGCGGGCGTCCTTAAACAGATCGCGGATACGCCCTGCGCCGACACCGACATACATTTCTACAAACTCACTGCCGGAAGCCGCCACGAATACCGAGTTCGTGTAATGGGCCGCAGCCTTCGCCATCAGCGTCTTGCCCGTCCCGGGAGGGCCGGTAAGAAGAATCCCTTTAAGCGGACGAATCCCGAACTTGCTGATTTCTTCATGCCGGATTAGAAAATCGAGCGCCTCGCGCAGCTCCTGCTTCGCGTTATCCTGGCCTCCGATTTCTTCAAACGTCAGCTTGGCCGGCCCGTTCTTCTTGCGTTTCTTCTCCGCACCAGCATTTACGGCAATGCCGCCGCGCATATGGGTGATGACGAGCAGAGCGCCGACCATGGCAGCCGCAACGATAATAGGTACGATATTAATCCCCAGAAAAGCCAGAAAAATCAGCAGCACCGGCACAAATCCGATCAATACTTCTTTGCTCCATTTAGGCATTATTCCATACCCCCATCGTTTCAGGCTCGCGCGGCAAAATAATAAATTTGCTCTCTTTGCCGTCCGACAAACTCACATAGACATTCTTGTCGTCTATTTCTGTTGTAACGGTAACATTCTTATATTGGGCGGACAGCTCTTTCAGCGTCTCCGGAATAACCGTATATTTACGGCTCTCCATTGCCTCAGCGACGGAGAACAGCGCTTTATCCCAATAATCGTCCAGCACTTGGCTCGAATGCTCATCCACATCAAGCTTAACCGTCCGGTCTCCGATTATGGACTTGCCTTCGGTATTTATATATTGAACCAGTTCACGAAGCTTCGTGCCCGGCTGCAAATCAAGTTTCAAAGTTACTTCATTGCGGTTAATGGTAATATGGGATTGCTTCACACCCTCATAACTGCTGACCATCTTCTCAAGCGGTTCCTGAACGGCAAACTCACGGTACAAAAACCACCCGCCGAATAGAAGCGCAGCAGACAGGAGTGCAGTCAATAATACTGGCATTAGACGAAGTTTCAAACAACGTCCTCCTCTCTAATGATGTCAGTCTTTATTCTCTTCAAGCAGCGTAACCTAGCGTCATCCGAGACCCGCATGCATCTTGGCATGCCCCGATACAACTAGTAGTATATCATAGGTGTATATACTAGAACGAATCAAATGTGAATAATATTTAAAATTTTACTTTCTATTTTCTGCCTATCATCATATAAAAATAAAGAACCAGCCATCCTGTTAAGGGTGTAGCTGGTTCTTCGTATTACGCCCCGTTAACGATTGGGCAGGCTGTAGCCGTCGCCGATCTGCTCGCCGTCCGAGAAGCGGTAGAACCGGTAATAGTAGCGGTCCCCGTCTTGATAAAAAAGCTGCCAGGCGTACTCGCTGTTATAGGCGCCGGGAAGCAGACGCTTGATCTTGATCCCGGGAATCTGCGCTGCGATCATCTGCCGCATTTTTTCCTCGGAGACTCCCTGAGACAGCTCCTGCGCATGCACGGCGTTTTCTCCTTGCGCTGGCTTGCCGTCAACAGTAAAACGTACCCACACCATCATGCCTGCGCCGGTCTTGTTTTTGCCGGTAATCACCCAATAAATGGAGTTCTCATCCCATACCGATTTCTCCGCTTTATCAATCTCGGTTAGACCCGCCCCGTTAATCGCCGCGGCTTCGGCTGCGCTGCGCTCGCTCCATTGATCCTTCAGCACGTAGGCAAAAAATTGATATAATCCGAACAGAAGGAGCAGGGCCAGAAACACCCCGTAAAAGATCCATTTTCTCCTTTTTCTCAACGTGCAGCTCTCCTTCTTAGGAAGAAACCTTACCTCCGTCCCAAAATGACGAGGCTGTTGTTTCCTTTGTTCCAGTAGTCGTACAGGCTGTCAGCGGAAGCTCCATAAATTTACCGATTTAGCAGTCCCTCGAAAGCTTCCTGGGCCTTGCGGCGGATCGCCTCTTCGTCCAAGGTCAGACATTCCCCGTGCTTAATGATCTGCTTGCCGTCAACCCATACATGCTCTACGTCCTTGGCACTCGCCGAGTAGACGGAATGGGATATCAGATCCGTATGCGGCAGCAGATGCGGCTGGTCAATATCGATGGCGATAAAATCGGCCTTCATTCCCGGCGCGAGCCGGCCCACTTGATTAAGGAATACAGACTTAGCTCCATACTCCGTAGCTATACGCAGGGCCTCGCCTGCCGGAACCGCCGTCGGATCACCGGACACACCTTTATGAATCAGCGCAGCCAGGCGCATCTCCTCGAACATATCCAGGTTGTTGTTGCTTGCCGCGCCATCCGTTCCGAGCGATACCGTAACACCGGCCTTCAGCAGCTCGGGAACGCGCGCCACACCGCTCGCCAGCTTCAGATTGCTCCCCGGATTATGCGCGACGCCAACCTGATTGCGGGCAAGAATTTCGATTTCCTCATCGTTCAGATGGACGGCGTGCGCCACCAGCGACGGCCGGGTGAACATCCCGAGCTTCTCCAGATGGGCAACGGGCCGGAGGCCGTAATCCGTAATATTTTGCTCCACTTCACGCCGCGTTTCCGACATATGCGTATGCATAGGCAGGTCGAGGTCATGAGCCGCCTGAACGAATTTTTCGATATAATCCGGAGGACACGTATACGGCGAATGAGGCGAAATCATGGCGGTAATCCGCCCGTTCGCAGCGTTATGCCATTTTTTCGCAAAAGCAACCGCTTCCGCAAGCTTCTGATTCTGCACCTCAGCCGGGCACAACCCGATAACGCCGCGCATCAGAACGGCGCGTATTCCGGATGCTTCCGCCACCTCAGCCACCCGGTCCATATGATCATACATATCGAGAAACGTCGTTGTACCGCCCTTGAGCATTTCCAGCACCGAAAGTGCGGTTCCCCAGTAGACATCGTCTCCGGTGAATTTTCCTTCCATTGGCCACATTTTTTCCTGAAGCCATACCTGAAGGGCCAGATCGTCTCCATAGCCGCGCAGCAGCGACATCGCCGCATGCCCATGCGTATTGACAAGCCCGGGCAGGAACAGCAGGCGGTTACCTTCAATGACAGGCACGTCTTCTTCAAGAACAGGCGGTTCTTCCCCTATGTACGTAATCAAATCGTTATCGATTACCATATATCCTTCAAGAACAGGCTTATCCGCGCCAGGTACGGCAAATTTGCCATTTCGGATCATCCATTTAGTACCCATGCTCTTCTTCGTCCTTTCCTTCATGCAGATAGTAAGCCAGACTTTGCAGGTCGGTTGTAAAGTCCGCCGCATGCACGCGAATCTCGGGCGGCGTCTTCAGAATAACCGGAGCGAAATTCAGGATCGCTTCAATGCCGGATCCGATAAGAATATCCGCTACTTTTTGCGCCTCCTGCTCGGGTACGGTAATAATGCCTATGCGAATACCCTGCTCGCGTACGGTACTTGCAAGTTCCTCCATAGGCTGAACGGTCAGCGTATTGATCTTGGTCCCGATCTTCGGCGGGTAGGAATCAAAGACGGCCGTGATTTTCATTGTGTCTTTCAGATAAATATTGTAGTTGGACAGCGCCTGACCCAGATTCCCGGCTCCTACCAGAACAACATTAATCTGCTGGTCCAGCTTCAGGATGTGGCGGATTTTTTCGATCAGGTAGGGTACGTCATAACCAATACCCTTCCTGCCGAAGTCGCCAAAATAGGCCAAATCCTTGCGGATTTGCGCAGGATTTAAATCCAGTCGCTGTCCGAGTTCTTGAGAAGAAACGGTGGCGATTTCGCGATTTTGCAGGTCGTTCAAAAAACGCAGATACACTGGCAATCTGCGGACGACGGCCTCTGATATTTTATCCGATTTCATGAGTTCTCCTCCTACATTTTAAATAGAGGACCCTCCCAAACCCTCCCTAAAAGGGAGGGCCCCAAGGGCTGCCGCCCTCTGGACACCCGCTAACGGCAAATTGGCGTCCGGCAAAAGTTGGGCGGGACCTTGATCAGTTGGATGAAGGATCGCTTTTCGTCCCTGACGGGACACGCTTGACTATTGGTGGAATCTACTTACAGTATAACCCGCAAAAAGATTAAAATCGGCTGATCGGCCTATGTTGTACAATGGCCGATCGAAGTGCGGTAAGGCAAAAGCTCTGATTGGCCTATGTTAGACAATGGCCGATCGAAGCTTCCTTTTAGGATGCGCCGTCTTGCTGTAGCCATTCGGCGATGCGGGGGACCATTTGTTCCGTCGCCATATGCTCCATTTTAGGTCCCGGCAAGGAATACAGGAAATACTTTCCGTAATAAGATTCGATGACTCTGGTATCATATACAATAACTATGCCGCGATCCTGCGCGGTCCGTACAAGGCGGCCGAAGCCCTGCTTGAAACGGATGACGGCCTGAGGCACGGACAGCTTCATGAACGGATTCTTCTTCTGTGCCTGCAACAGCTCGGCCTTAGCCTCCGCGAGCGGATGGTTAGGCGGCTGAAAAGGCAATCTGACGATTGCCAGACAGGTCAGCGCGTCACCGGGAATATCGACGCCTTCCCAGAAGCTGCTCGTTCCCAGCAGGACGGAAGCGGAATTCTCCTGGAACCGGCGGAGCAGCTTGCTCCGGCTTCCTCCTTCAACGCCTTGGCCCAGCACGGCGATCTCCTCGGGCGCGAGCGCCTCCTTAAGAGGATCGTACACCTGCCGAAGCATCTTATATGACGTGAACAGCACAAGCATGCGCCCGCGAGTTGTCACTGCGGCTTCAGCCAGGGAATGAACGAGCATATCGACAAACCGAGCGTCGCCGACGGTTCCTTTCACGCTTGGAAAATCCCGCGGAATGACCAGCAGCGCCTGATCCCGGTATTTAAAGGGAGAAGGAAGCTGCACGGTCGATAACTTTCCTTCCTCCTGGGCTTCGTTCAAACCCAGATTGTCGATCATATACTGGAACGATTTATCGACGGACAAGGTTGCCGAGGTTAGGATGGCGCTTTTTTTCTTATCAAAGAAAAGCTCCTTCAGCAGCGTACTGACATCGACGGGCACGGCATACAGCTGCAGGGATTTGCCGCGATAATTTCCATTTGCCTCCAGCCAATATACTACATTTTCGTCATTCATGCCCATAAAAAAGCGCACTTGCTCGCGGATATCGGCCAAATCTTTGAACAGACCTCCGATATCGGTTACAAGGCTGTCGGCTGACGACTGACCTTCCTGGTCGCGCATTTCGGCAAGCATTTTGTCCCCTTTGCGTATAATATCGCTTAAAGACAAATTTAGTGTGCTCTCCAGTGAAGTAAGCTCTTCCCAACCTTTCGGCTTCTTGGCAGGCAGGAGGCGGTGAACCAGCTGCCCCGCTTCTCCCGCCGAGTCGGCCCGTTCCGGTATCAATGCGTACAGCTTATCGCTGAGCAGATCCCATGCCTCTTTTACGGTAAGGAGGTCGGGGTACAGCCGGTCGATGATCCCGCTCCACTCAGCCGCCTGCTCGCTGCCCGAGCTTTGGAGGATCTGCCGGAGCGCGGGCAATTGGCCGGTGCGGCTGTCTTTATACAAGCGGTTCAGCGTATGGGAGACGGTAAAATGCTTCATATGCATGCCCAGGTGCTTCCCGGCCACTTCCTCCAGTTGATGCGCCTCGTCGATCACAAGGTACTCGTAGGCAGGAAGCAGCTGATGGCCCGCTTTCATGTCGGCAAACAGCTTTGAGTGATTCGTAATGACCACATCGGCATTGCCCGCCTCCTGCTTGGCGCGATGGTAATAGCATTTGCGGAACCACGGGCAAGATCTTCCCAGGCAGGAGTCCGTATCACTTGCCACCGTTTCCCAGAAATCACCGCCCCGGCCGCTTAAATTCAGCTCTTCGTCGTCGCCCGATTCGGTCTGGGTAAGCCATACGATCATTTGCGCCGAGGTTAGAGTATCCTCTCTCGGTGAAGTGTAATCCTTCTTATTTATTTTATGTTCAAACTTGCGCAGACACAAATAGTGTCCCCTTCCCTTGAAGACGGCAGCCTTGAACGGAAACGGAACGGCTTCGGTCAAGAGTGGGATATCGCGCTCGCGGAGCTGATCCTGAAGATTGATCGTATGGGTGCTCACCATTACCTTTTGTCCCGTGCGGACGCTCTGGTAAATAGCTGGAAGCAAATAGCCGAGCGATTTGCCGGTCCCGGTGCCCGCCTCGATTAGCAGATGCCTCTCTTCTGCGAGCGCCTTGATCACTTCGCCGAACATAATTTCCTGGGCCTGCCGGCTTTCGTACTGAGGCAGGATGCTCCGTAGCCGATCGGTAATCTCGTTCAAGTAAGCCTCAAACGACATCTGCTTTAGCGGATTGTCGCCGTCCTCGCGCGGTGGAGCCAGCTCCGTCCAATCACCCACGGCTAACGCAAGCTGGCGGTAAAAATTAAGATCACCTTCGGGCTGAAAGGCTTCCAGCTCGCGCTCGCTCAGCAGGCCCTCAAAAAACCAGCTTAGATCGCTGTCCTCACCGGCAAACAGCTCAGTCAGACGCTGCACCGTAAGCAGAGGCAGGCTGTACAGCTCATCCAGACATTTCAGCAGTACGAGCGCTGTCGCCAGCGCGTCGCTGTCCGCCTGGTGCGGACGTTCATGCTGAAGCCCGAAATGGGAGCTGACGTTTCCAAGCTGGTAGGAGGTGAGCGATGGAAAGCAGATTTTTAAAAAATCGATCGTATCGAGAATACGGCCCTGAAACGGCAAATAACCGCACCGGTCCAGAGCGTTCTGAAGAAAATGAAAATCGAAAGCGACGTTATGCCCGACAAGCACGATATCATTCAGAAGAGGCACCAGTTCCATCATCATCTCTTCCAGTTCGGGCGCGTCCTGCACATCGCTGTCTGTAATGCCGGTTAAGCCGGTAATAAAAGGGGGGATCGATCCTTCGGGCTTGACGTAGGAGCCGTACACACGCGAAATGGACCGGTCTTCTTCTATAATGGCAAGTCCGACCTGGATAATTTCACCTACGGACTGGGTTCCCGTCGTTTCAAAATCAAGCACCGCAAATTTCATGATGTATTCTAAACCCTTTCATTTGAGACTCTTAATCAGCATAACAGAAGTTGCGAAAAAAGGCGATGCACACCGCCGGAAAGCAGCAGCTGCATCGCACCAAATTTAACGCCTGATTATTATAATAGCGAAACCAGTTGAGAACCGAACTGAAGCTCGCCTCTGCCGCGCCTGCAGACCTCCAGATTAGCGTCTGGCTCAGTCAGCGCCGGATCGTACTTCAGCGCCAGCCCGAACAGCTCCTTAGCTTCGTCGAACCGGCGGCCCGACGCGGCAATGCAGCCCACGGCATTATACAGATGCGCCTTCAGCTTGCGGCTCTTAACACGGGGCAGCATATGTTCCAAGTGAACCCGCGCCGCGAGGGCTTCGCCCTGGTGAAGATGGGACATGGCCAGGTACAGGCGTGCCGCCAGATTGTCGGGATAATGAGAAATGACGGCGCTGAACTGCTCGATGCATTTCGGGAACATCAGCAGCTTGTAATACCCTTGACCGCGCGCAAAATTCTCCATCTCCATTCCGGAGGCTTCCCCGCTAAGCGGCGTCTCCGGTTCCGGCTCCTCAGTGAGCTCCATTTTCTGGCGAAACAGACTGAGTGCTTCCGCAAAGGCCAGCCATTCATCCAGCGCTTCGTCGCTAAGCTTGCGGAGCATACGGTATTTGCCTAAAAGCTCATGCCGCTTTACCCCCTGAGCCTCCGGCAGCTGTCTGGCGATATCGGAGAGCATTTCGTTCATTTCGGCATACATCTGTTGAAACATAGGAGCCATCCCTCCTTGCGAAAATGAGATCAGTGCAGCTTGCCTGACTTCATTGTTCGCCCGGAGCCCGCCTTTCATGCGTGGCAGTCATTGCATGGTCCCGCGCCCGGCAGCCAGATCAGGCAATCGTCGCGTGAAGCTCCTTATTGTCAAGCTTAACGGGACGGTTATTCTCGTCCACAAACACCACCGTGGGCTTATGCTCTTCAAGCTCTTCCCCGGACAGCATCGCATAGGAAATAATTATGACCGTATCGCCGGGCTGAACAAGCCGCGCCGCCGCACCGTTCAGACAAATGACGCCGCTGCCCCGCGGACCCGGTATAACGTAAGTTTCCAAACGCGAACCGTTATTGTTGTCCACGATCTGCACCTTCTCGTTCTCCAGCAGGTCTGCGGCTTCCATCAGATCCTCGTCGATCGTGATGCTGCCGACATAATTCAGGTTGGCTTCGGTAACCGTCGCCCGGTGGATTTTCGATTTCATCATATGTCTATACAAGCGCTGCGACCTCCTTCGGCGTAAAGATAATATTGTCGATCAGGCGCGTACGGCCGAACCGGACGGCCAGCGCCATAATAATCTCCCCTTCGGCTCTGTTAAGCGGGAGGTTTCCTTCAAGTGGTTCAAGCGCCGGAAATGTCAGGATTTCCGCGTAATCAATGTCGGCAAGCGGCGAGCTGGAAATGATTGATGTCAGCAGCTCCCGGACTTCATCGGTCGTAGCCGCGCGCCCTTCTTCCACGGCTTTACGGGCCTCCTGAAGCGAGCGGGACAGCACCAGCGCCTGACGGCGCTCTTCAGCCGATAAATAAACGTTGCGGGAGCTGAGCGCCAGCCCGTCTCTTTCACGGACGATGGGGCAAGGGATGATCTCCACATTCATGTTCAGGTCATCCACCATTTGCCGAAGCACTGCCACCTGCTGCGCGTCCTTCAGTCCGAAAAAGGCGTATTCGGGCTGCACCATATTAAACAGCTTGGCGACCACGGTTGTCACTCCGTCAAAATGGCCCGGGCGCGAAGCCCCGCATAATTTTGTCGTCAGTGAGGACACCGCAATTTTGGTTCGGGTGGGCCTAGGATACATAACCTCAACCGACGGAATAAACACAATATCTGCGCCCTCGCGTTCCGCAAGCTCCAAATCCCGCTGCTCATCGCGCGGATAAGCTTCATAATCCTCATTCGGTCCGAATTGAATCGGATTGACAAAAATGCTCAGGACAACCGTACCGCATATTTCTCCCGCCCGCCGCAGCAGGCTTGCGTGACCGTCATGCAGATAACCCATCGTCGGAACCAGCCCGACTGGCCCCTGTCCGGTGCGCCGCATAAATTCGATGGTTTCCCGAAGCTGTTCTACCGTTCTAACGACTCTCATTATGATCTCGCTCCTTTTCCGGCCGCGCCGTACAATGATTCCAGCACACTCTCATCCGCGCCGAACGCATGGCCTGCTTCCGGGAAGGCGCGCTGTTTGACTTCCTGCACATATTGGCCGAGCGCGTCGCGGATAATACCGCCGACATCGGCATATGTCTTCACAAAGCGTTTCTCCTTGTAAGGCGAAGCATACCGCAGCACATCGTGGAACACGAGCACCTGTCCGTCGCAGTAGCGTCCCGCTCCAATTCCAATGGTCGGAATGGTAAGCTCCTTCGCGATCGCCTCAGCCACTTCCTCGGTCACCAGTTCCAGCACGATGCCAAAGGCGCCCGCCTTCTCAAGCGCTCTTGCCTCATCCATAAGCCGCTGCGCATCCTGGGCATCCTTGCCCTGCACCCGGTATCCGCCAATTGTGTTTACCGACTGCGGTGTGAGCCCGATGTGGCCCAGTACCGGCACTCCTGCGGAAACGATGGAGGACACGGTTGAACATATTTCAAGCCCGCCCTCCATCTTGACCGCATGGGCATGTCCTTCCTGCATGAGCCGGCGCACATTCTTCAGGGTCTCGTCGATGCCGCCGTGATACGTCATAAACGGCATATCCGCCACAATGAACGTATGCTCCGCTCCCCTGGCGACCGCCCGGGTGTGGTACACCATGTCGTCGATGGTGACAGGCAGCGTCGAGTTGTATCCAAGAACGACATTGCCGAGCGAGTCGCCGACAAGGATTATATCGACGCCGGCCTCTTCGGCCAAGGCGGCCGAAGGGTAGTCATACGCGGTCAGCATGCTTAGCGGCACGCCTTCCGTCTTCATTTTTTTCATTTTCACAATGTTCAGTGCTTGTTTGTTAGCCATTCCCTTTTCCCCTTTTGCGAGTCCCCGCGCTTACTTTAGCGCAAACAAAAAAACCTTTTAGCGTATCCGCTAAAAAGGTCCGAAGGGCAAAAAAGAGTCACTCGCGATCGTCCCTTCTGTCTCGGTCCTTGCGGCTCAGAGCAGAATCCAACGTAACCGTTCATTACAGTTATGAAGGTATAAACAAAAGCAGCTTTGCTATGCCAAGAGTGCAGTTCTTTACGCAGATACCGCCTCTTGCGATCAGTATAACAAATCTGCGGGACAATTACACGAGCTAAATGTGACAAGGTATGGTATTTTATATTAGCGTGATTTCGCCGGAAAAAACACTCGTCACCGATCCATTGTCCTCCCGAAGCAGCAGCCCGCCGTCCTCGCCGAGTCCTACAGCCATCCCTTCCAGCCAGCCCCGGGGCGTCTCCAGCCCAATCCTTCGGCCAAGGGTAACCGACTGCTCCTCCCATAGCCTGGCGATCGGTTTCAGGCCTTGCTCTATGTACAGCCTATAATGGTATTCCAGCTGCCGCAGCAACTCTGCGGCCAATTGCTCGCGGTTAACAGGCATGCCGCCCTCAATCAGCAGCGATGTCGCAATATCGCGAAGCTCAGCCGGATAGTCTTCCTCCGACAGATTGGCGCTGATGCCGATCCCGGCGATGGCATACTGCAGACCTCCAGGTCCGGCGCTGGATTCCAGCAAAATGCCGCACAGCTTTCTGCCCCGGGCCAGAAGATCGTTCGGCCATTTGATGCCTGCTTCGACACCGGTATACTTACGGATGGCGGAGC
>NZ_ASSD01000359.1 GCF_000520715.1 Paenibacillus zanthoxyli JH29 | reverse complement strand
CGGCGGTAAAGCCGCCGGTGGCAAGGGCCGCCGTAAGAAGAAGTCGAAGAGCGGGGTCTTCATCGGGGAATCCGTAACGCCGGGCAGCATCGAGGCCGCCGCAGGTTCCGGCTCCAAACACGGCAACGGTGAAGGAAGAAAGCGGAAGAAGAAAAAATAAAACTAAACTGAATTGAACATAAAAGCGGAAGCGCCAAGCTCCGCATGGGATACCGGAACGATTGCGCGCCTCTTGGATAATGACCGCCGCCAAGGAGTCGGGCGGGTCATCGGCCGCGAAAGACCCCATTGCCGTCGCGAGATGGACAATGGGGTCTTTATTTTGTGCTGTCATCCGATGTGGGATGGCGGAGGACAAGCGTGTACATGATCTTTTTTAGAGTATGTACAACGTTTTATGGCGCTGCTCCGTCTTATCTGTAGAAAGGCTGTAGAAAGGCTGGAGAGAGGGGGAGGCCATGTTCAGTGGGGAGATGACAAAGGTCACTTTGGCCGGCGTGGGGACCGAGGCGCAGTTTAGCGATGCTGTCAGGCTGCACCGGGAACTGCTGTATGGGATTGCCTGCAGCTACTTGCGCAACCGAAGCGACGCGCTGGAAGCGGTCCAGGAGGCGATCTGCCGGGCTTGGATCAAACGAGCAACGTTGAAAGATCCCAAGGCGTTCAAATCATGGATCATTCGGATTCTAATCTACGTCTGCATCGACGAGCAGCGGCGTAGGAAGCGCACGGTTCCGCTGGAGGACAAAGATCTGGCCGGACAGGTGACGGAGATCGGACACGTTCGGCTGGAGATGCTGTCAGCGCTGGAGCGTATCAAGCCCAAGTACCGGCATGTGCTGCTGCTCAAATACTATAATGACCTGACGATCTCGGATATAGCGGTGATTCTGCAGAAACCGGAAGGAACGGTAAAGACCTGGCAGCATAAAGGACTGAAGCAGCTGCGTGCGATTATGGAAGAGGAGGAACGAGCATGACGATGAGCCGGGAAGAGCGGGCGATGCTCGCGGAGGCGGCGGACCTGCATGGAAGCAGGCCGCGTGGGGACGACGCGATTCAGATGCGGGACATCGAGGAAGCCATTCGGCGTGCCGGAGAAAGAGAAAGGAAACGGAGGCGTGCCGAGGGTCTTGCGGCGGCGGTGGTCGCGGCAGCGCTGGCGTTTGGGCTGTTCGCAGGGCCCGGCAGCCTTTTGCCCCCAGTGTTCCAGGCTACGGAGGCCGGTCCGACTAGTGATATGCCGCAGGGGCTGGCGCCATTTTTCTCGTGGAGTCCGGATATCCTTCCGGATACGCTGAACTACGCCTGGAGGCATCACTATGTTCAGCCGCTTGACGTAAAAGCCAGTCAGGACGGATACGGCATTGTCGTCAATGGGGTGATTGCCGACCGCAATCAGATCATACTGCTGTATACGGCGACGTCCGCGCCCAATCGGGAGATCTACGGCATCTCTGATCTGAAGCTGACCAGCAGTTCCACCGGAGCGGCGATGGACAACGGGAACTATGGCTCATACAGCAATCAGCGGGAGCGGAGCAATCTGCAGTCTTACCTGGGCATCAGCAAAATCAGCCTCGACCCCGCCGCCATCGCCGACCGGCCGAGCCGGATTTGGGCCGATTTTCAGATCGGGGCGGTGCCGGACGGACGGACGAAGGGCTGGAACCGCTCGGACATGTCCATCGTCAAATTCTCGCCGAGGCTGAAGGTGGCGATTGACCTTGATCCGAGGTTCTGGCAGGCTGAGCCGATGACGGCGCTGTCGGAGCAAACCGTGACCATTCAGGGTCACGCCCTCCGGGTCAAACTGGAGGCGTATCCGATCAGCACCAGGGTGACCTTCCTGATGGATGACACGCTGCTAAAGGATGCCGATTTCAAACGATCCTTCGTGCTCTCCAACGAACTCCAGTTCTCGATATATACCCGGGATAAGGGGAGTAGTGAAGTGCAGCAGCAGATTGGGTCCTCGGTCGGCGACTGGATGGAGGACGGGTTCCAATTCATGATAGACAGCCGTTTTTCCATGGATAAGCCGAAGTCGGTCCGACTGAACTTCCCGAAGCTGCCGGGAACGCCGGATCTGACCTTTAACCTTAGCCCGTAAACCAGCGCTTGGTTGCTGTGATGAGGCATTCCATGCCAAAGTGAATGGCTGCCCTACCTGAGGCGAGGTAAGTCCAGGCTCCCTGTAATCCGGATGCTGTCCGGATGTCGCTGGCGGGCTAGGGCTTTCCTTGCGTTTATGGGAATGCTTTTGATACAATATAAGTCTAGTGCCTACGGTCCTGAACGCATCATGAAGCGGCTGGATGCGGGGGAGGCTTGTTTTAATATTCGATTCAAGGAGTGATTGTCATGGGTAAAAAAGCAGACGGGAAAGTGCTCGCCCAGAACAAAAAGGCTTCCCATGATTATTTTATCGAGGACACCTACGAGGCGGGCATGGTGCTGACGGGAACGGAGATCAAATCGCTGCGCAATGGCCGTGCGAATATCGGGGATGCGTTTGCCACGATTCGCGGCGGCGAGATTTTTGTGCATAACATGCATATCAGTCCATTCGAGCAGGGCAACCGGGCCAACCCGGAAGACCCGACGCGCACGCGCAAGCTGCTGCTGCATAAAGAACAAATCAGCAAGCTGCTCGGACATTCCAAGCAGGAAGGGTACACGATTGTGCCGCTGAAGGTCTACGTGCGCAACGGCTACGCCAAGCTGCTGCTGGGCATCGGCAAAGGGAAGAAGCAGTACGACAAACGCGACTCAGCCGCCAAACGCGACGCGCAGCGTGATATCCAGCGGGCACTGCGGGAGAAGCAGAAGGTCGCAAGATAAGCGGCAATTCTGGGATGGAACCTCGGGCGCTCTCTTTGTTCGGGCAGCGTTGGTGGCAATCTCAACCTAAGTTTCCTGCAAGATCTATGTGAATATGCTGCAAAATGTGATATACTCTTTTATGTAAGACTTAATGCTTCAGTTCTCGACATCGCCTCTTTCGGCGACGAGATTTGGATAGCACCGCTCTTGCCGGCGGTTCCCTTGATCCAGGAAGCCCTTTTAATGAGGGGCCGTTTTTGGATTCGACGGGGGTAGTTCGAGCATGAGTAGCGAGTAGTGGGGACGCGTCCGCTTCATCAACGCTAAAGCCAATTAAACGGCAAACAAAACAACAACTTAGCTTTCGCAGCTTAATAACCTGTGAGCTAGCTCCTACCTTCCATCGCCCATGTGGCGGGCTAGGGGCTCAACTTTAGTGGGATACGCCGCTTGGTCTCCGCCTGGGGTCAACGGAAGAAGATAATCAGGCTGACCCATTCGAGATCCGGTGACGGGGAGCTTGATCGGGTGACATCAAATCTGTCACTACACTCGTAGAAGCTTATGTGGCGTTATCTTCGGACAGGGGTTCGACTCCCCTCGGCTCCATATGGAGAACAGCGAAAGACACCCGGAAGGGTGTCTTTTTTGATAGGTACGGGTTTGAGTCGTTAGAGATAAAGAAGCTAAGACTGCCGTTTCCGCGGAGTGGAAAGAATATTGGGGGTCCTTCGGTACGGTCTCCTGCACTATCGATTGTATAACTCTATTTTGCATGCTCATCTGGCTGATGAATACCAAAAAGATTTCCTTCTGTATCCATGTAATACCCTTGCCACGCCATTCCAGGCAGTGCATACTTTGGCAATGCGAGCTTGCCTCCAAGATTTAGAATTTTGGTTTCAGTAGAATCGTAGTCTTCTACTCCCATGGTACACGCATATCCATTCATAGCCTGACCGGGTTGTGGGGAAGCACCTTGACGCTGCATCAAAGCCCCGTTAATTCCGGGTTCATTTGCATCGCCTGTCACGGCTCCCCAATAAGGCATTCCGGCATAATCACTCCAATCCTCGAATGTCCACCCAAATACCTCACCATAAAATTTCTTAGCACGTTCCATGTCATCTACATGAATTTCGAAATGAACTAATCTGCCCATGATTTCCTCCTATGTTTTGACTTCCTATTTTTCTATTATACTTTCCTTTTTTTCGAAATATATAAAATTTAATCGAAAATTTTTCGTGGTCTGTGCGGGTTCGATTCCCCTCGCCTCCATTTATACGATTAGTGAGACCACTTGAAATGGTGGCCAATGGGGAATTGCGATCACACCGTGCTTTGCTGTACTAGATTTTTTGGTTTTGTACTTAGCTTTAAATTCATAGAGGATTTTGATAAAATGTTCTTACGTTATAAAAGTTATTACTATGATAAGGTGTAACTTAGTGTGTGTAGATCATACTATAGGAGGAAAAGATCAAATGAATGGTGTGGTCAAAGTGACGAAAGATAAACCGAATGTGACCCGTTATACCCGTAAAATAGGACAAATGGGCAATAGCTTGGGAGTAAGCTTGCCTAAAAGCCTGGCTGCAAGGCTAAATGTTTCGCAAGGGGACGAAATCGAATTCATTGAAAATGATCGCGGTGAAGTGGTGTTGAAAAAAGCTCAGCAAGGTCATCTGCCTGACCATGTCCGGCCAGAAGTTCTTGAAGCGTTCTTTGATGTATTTGAAGAAGATACAGGCATTCTTGAGGACTTAAGGGATCGGTGATATGACAAACTTTTTAACCAAGGAAGAGGTTATTTCAGCACACTATTTCATGATGAAACGAATGAACGACGCAGAGCAAGCGGGTGTTAAGGATCACGGCCTGCTGGAATCTGCGGTACATAGGCCACAGCAAAGTATTTTTGAAGAAGACGCTTATCCAACTTTATTTGACAAAGCGGCAGCTTTTCTAGAATCTCTGGTAAAAAATCATTGCTTTCATAATGGCAATAAGCGGACAGCCTATCTGGTTACAAAGTCATTCTTAATGCTAAATGGATACCATCTACGAATGGAACGTGAATATGCAGTGGAGTTTATAGTAGATGTTGCAAAAGGTTTGCATTCGTTGGAGACGATTACTCATATTTTGAAAAGACATTCTAAAGAAAGATAATATACGGGTATCCGAGGGTGACACTCAAAACTGTCACTACACTTGTAGAAGCTTATGTGGTGTTATCTTCGGATAGGGGTTCGACTCCCCCCGGCTCCATTCTAAAACCCGCTCCGGGAGCGGGTTTTTTACATGTAAGGACTCAAATTATAACCGAATTGTCGCCAACGTACCTACCGTGGATTGCTCCCCTTAACCTGCTTTAACTCCGCTACGATAAGAAAGCTTACAATCACTAATAAGAGCCATGAACTCACTTTTCCTAGATGAACGAGACTCCAAGCTTCGGTTTGGTTTGGATATTGCCAGGCTCCAAAGAACGTTGCGATATTTTCGGCGATCCATATAAAAAATCCGATAAGCACAAAAGAAAGTGCGAGCGGCATACGGTAACGGGTTCCACCAACCTCGTATGTGACCCAAGACTTCCAAAAGACGATAATCACAAGTCCGGATAACCAAAAGCGGACGTCCATCCAATAATGGTGGGTAAAAAAATTCAAATAAATCGCAGCAGCAAGAGGTCCAACTACCAAAAACGGCGGCCACTTCACCAGTTCAACCTTAAACCTCCTCCACGCCTGGCATAGATAACTCGCTACACTTGCGTACATGAATCCGCTATACAAAGGCACTCCAAAAATTTTGAAATATCCTTCCTCCGGATAAGACCAGGAGCCCATATGTACCTTAAAAAGTTCAAGAGCAAGTCCGATCAGGTGAAATAAGGTGATCACCTTTAGTTCATCTCGTGTTTCAAGTCCGGAACGCACCATCCACCACTGCATCAGAAGGCAGATGATGAGCAGCCAGTCATACCGTGGCAGGAAGGGGAGCGGCAGGATTTGTGTAATAGCCAAAGAGGAAAAAATAACGACAGGAAACAAACAGGATAGGGCCTGCTCCCAGCCAAAACGAACGAGTTGTTTTAGTGCTCTCATGATTTGGGTCTCCAGCTTACTGTGTGTCTTCATCACTTCGGTATTCTAAAAGATCTCCAGGTTGGCATTCTAAAGCCTCGCAAATCGCCTCTAAAGTGGATAAGCGGATCGCTTTTGCCTTTCCATTTTTCAAAATAGAAAGATTTGCCATCGTTATTCCAACCTTCTCAGAAAGTTCGGTAACGCTCATCTTCCTTTTAGCCAGCATCACATCAATATTGATTATAATCGCCATTGTTTTCACCTCAGACCGTTAAATCATTTTCTGATTTTATATCTATGGCATTTTTTAATAGCTTTTGAAGGACGGCGGCAAAGACTGCAATCACAATGGAGGCAAAAACAATGACCATTCCGAGTACGATGAGACCCGGGGCGTCGTCTTTCTCCGCTATGAGATATACGAGTGGCATGCCTGCCGCATACAAGATACTGATTGCGACTGCACAGTATTTGATAATCTTTAGAGCACTTACGGATCGTTCCGAGAAAGCGTTGTTCTTGTCAATATAGCTTAAAAGTCTTAAAGCTTGAGCCAAGGCAACGAAAAACGGTATCGCCGATGCATACATAACTATTAAAAGGGGATATAGCCAATAAGCCGGATAATGTTCTGCCGCTTCCTTAGCTATGGCAGGCAACCCAAATATACACAAAGCAAGAATCGGCAGTCCAATAAGAAACACAGCTATCTTTAAAAAGAGTGTTTCCCGTTTCATAAAAAGCACCTCACTTGTTTATTGTCAAATAGGACTTTAACACATTATTTATCGATTTACAATAAATAATTAATGATTTTAATTACATTATTGTTGTTTGGACGACAGAAAGCCCCCATTTTTAAATGGAGGGTGTGGTAGGATAGGGGCGGGGCTTTAGTGGGATATGCTGTCCAGTCTCCGCTTGGGGTAGCTGAAGAAGACAACCATGCTGCCCCTTACGAGAAGAGTTTTGAACCACATAAATGATAATGAAAACAAGCCAAAAATAAAAAGGCTCTTGGCTTGTATTCATGAAAAGCTATTATGAAATTGAAAGTGTTATTACGTTCGTTGATTCAAAGACTTCCTGCTTCTTCGGGGCTAATATTTTCCGCCTCTTTCCCGGGGCAGACGCCATTCTCCTGAACCCACGCCCACATCGCGGCAAAAATAGGCTGCAGACGCTGTCCGCGTTCGGTAAGTTCATATTCGACGTGCAGCGGTACACCAGGATAAAGCGTACGGGTGACAATTCCCTTATCCTCTAACAGCCGCAACCGGTCTGTCAACGTTTTCGGACTAATGGGGTGCAGCTTACGGCGTAACTCTCCAAAGCGTTTGGTACCGTCAAACAGTTCGAGTAATAGTAAAAGTGTCCATTTTCCATCCAGAATCTCAAGGATGGGTTCAATAGCACCTGGGCAAGATCGATCTATCATACGGCTTTCCCTCCATAGTTCATTTTTTGAAACTATTGCACTTTTCTGTAACTACTTTTCAAATGTACCACACTGCGATTACTATTGAAATCAAGGGAAGAAAAAAATTGAAAAGAGTGGCGGAGGGGAGGAAACCGCAAATGGAAAGACCGTTTGATGTGGATCGGATGGAGTATCCATTCACCGATCACTGGCTGCCTTACCGTGACGGTTATATTCATTACGTTGATGAAGGGCAAGGACCGACAGTTCTTCTCTTGCACGGTAATCCGACGTGGTCTTATCTTTATAGGAACGTCATCAAAGAGCTGCGCGGGGAATACCGTCTTATCGCTCCGGATTATCCCGGATTCGGCATGTCGAAGGCGCCTGCCGGCTATCGCTTTACGCCGCAAGAGCAATCGGCAGCCATTCTTGATCTGATCCGCCGCTTGAATCTTAAGGATTTTGTATTAGTGGTTCAGGATTGGGGAGGTCCGATTGGCTTGAATTACGCGGTAAGGCACCGGAAAAATCTCCGGGGTATCGTCGTGATGAATACCTGGGCCTGGCCTGCAAAAATATTGCCGATGAAAATGTTCTCGCTCGCCATGGGAGGTCGGCTATTCGGGTACTGGCTTCAGACACGGCGCAATTTTTTCGCCAAAGTCATTGTTCCTAACGGTATTTACCATACCGATAAAGTTACGGACAGCTTGAGAAAAGCTTATACCGACCCGTTCCCGACCCCGAAGTCCAGGATACCGACATGGGTCTTTCCCGGGCAGATCCGCAAGGCGCGATCATGGCTCGCCGACATTGAATCGAAACTGCCGAACTTGTCCGATTTGCCCGCACAAATTCTATGGGGATCGAAAGACAGCGCCGGCTTCCCGCCCGAACAGATGGCCAAATGGCAGAGATATTTACCGATGAACGAAACCGAGATCCTGGACGATGCCTCACACTATGTGCAAGAGGATCGGCCGGATCGGGTGGCCGCTTCAATCCGAAGAATATGGCTAAGAACATAAGGAGGCGTACGAATTATGAAAACGACTTTGTGGGCAACATTAACCGCTAACGGCAACTATGCGCAGTCCAGCCCCGAGAACCCGCCGAAAAAGGAAGCGCTGGACGATTTCGCGGCACACGCCATAGCAGCAGGAAATTTCATTGTCGGACGCCGGACTTTCGAGGGTATGCTCGAAAACGGGGGTGTCGGCGGTGGGCCCTTTGCCGATCTAGATGTCGTAGTGGTTTCCGGGAACGCCGGAGACCTTCCAGGGGTAACGATTGCGAGATCGCCGCAGGAAGCCCTGAACTACCTGCAGCAAAAAGGACATCAAACCGCTCTCATAGGGGCCGGTGCTGATCTGCACAATGCCTTTTTAAGTAAAGGGCTTGTGGACGAAGTGATTTTTAATGTTGTACCTGTGATGGAGGGTAAGGGGTTAAACCTTCTGATCGACAAAGATAACTATCAATATAAACATGTGCAATTGCTGGACTGCAAGCCTCTCGGCAGCGGCGTGGTACAACTACGCTATGCGATGGACCGGTAAATGGGTTAAACTTAACGGAGAAAGAGTCATTTCAGAGTATCTTCTGGGATGGCTCTTTTTCGTGTATCTCTCGAATGATCTGGACTAGAAGGGGATTTTTTATTGCGGCGATTATTTATTGGAAATTCGTATATTTAAGCTTCAGCTAATATTGATAGGTTAGAATCGTTTAATATTATGCAGACCAGAATGAGGGGGAGGACATTAAATGCCGCAACGAACTGTGACGACATTGGACATGCAGGTTGCCCCGCAGACCGGCTTGCTCCCGACGAAAAAGAAAGAACGGGTAGAAGAAGTAACCCTGTTAAGGGCGTTTGCGTTTCTCGCCATTACCATGCAGCACAGCATAGCGGAATATATTTACCGGAGCGATATTTTGCAGCCCGATGCAATCATGCTGGCGATGCTGTTTGATTTCACGCGTTTCGGGACGCCGACTTTTGTGTTTCTGTCCGGGCTGCTGCTGTTTTACAACTACAATGGCAAGCTTTCCTATTGGCCTTTTATCCGAAAAAGGCTCGTGGATATTTACTTGCCGTTCGTATGCTGGACGGTCATTTATTGGATCGCCGTACAGGGGGTTGCATTCGGTCAATTGGGAAATCCGGGAGACTGGCCGAGGACGCTGCTCCATGAGTTATTCCTGCCGACATACGGTTATCATCTGTGGTTTATTCCAATGATTTTTCAATATTATCTCTTATTTCCGTTGTTTGCGCTTGCGATCCAGAAGGTGCGCCAAAAGCTTCAATCGATGCCGGGAGGAACGTCCTTCCGCCGCGTGTTTATGATCGTTGCCATAACGGGTGCGTTATACGGCATCCTGATGTGGTTATCCAGTTACCGCATGCCGGACTGGGCGACCGATTGGGGCGGGTTCTGGGCGAGCATACTCGCTTACCGGTCGTACTATTTTGTTTTTTACTTTTTTTACTTTCTGCTTGGCGCGGTTTGTGCCTTTGGACTTCAACGCTGGAGGCGTTTTGTCGAAGATGGCTTTGTCTGGTACGGATTTGCATTTATTGCTCTGTACATCTGGCAAGGTTATGAGATCCTTAAAAATTCCACGGAAACGATAAACCTGAACTATGCCGGATATTTGAGGCCCTTTACCTTCGTTCTTATCGTAACCCAGCTGCTGCTGTTGTACGGTGTTGTACGGATCTTACAGAAGAAGGGAGGAGCTGGGCGCAAGCTGTTTCGCTTTATCGGCACGTATTCCTTTGGAGGTTTTCTCGCGCATGCCTTTGTTCTGATGCTGATCAGCTTCATCACCAGACCGCTTGCGCTCACCGGCTACCATCTGCCTGCGGCTGTGCTTACCTTTGCGCTAACGGCGGCGGGTTCGATCGGGCTTGCCAAGCTGCTGAGCAAGCTGTCGTTCGGGCGGTGGCTTGTCGGACCGGCAGGGAAGCAGGCGAACCGAAACCGGATAAAGGCCTGTCCGGCAGAGCAGACTTTTCCTCAATGAAGGCCGCGTATCGCTTATATGGAGAAACGTTGTCAATGTGAGCGGCTTTTCCAAGCCGAAGAAATATCCTGGAGCCCTAATTATCTACACTGCGGCTCCATATGGAGATGAAAGACGATGTAAGGATGACCCAGTTCAGAAATAAAATATGATCGTCTTTCTTCTTATAAAGTGTTCAGTGAAAATAAAGTTTTACACTCGTTACGTTGATCGGCGTAGGATCTGCGTCTTAGAAAGCCCCAAGGTCGGTCATTTTCAATCATGTCCTCAATAACTTTGCCTATATAAATCTGAACTTCCAGCGATATGAGGAGTAATTCTAATGAATATTTATATCTTATCGACAAAATTCATTTAAAATACATACTTTGTACCAATTGTTTAAATCGGTGGTTTTCTAATGTATAATAAAATGGATAGTTCTCAGGGAGGATGCTTTATGAAAAAACAAGTAAAAAGTCAGCAGGAGATAACAAGAAACAAATTACTTAAAAAACTTATTTCGTCCGTAATGAATGATGGTTTTCAAAACCTAAGGATGGATGATATTGCAAAAAACATGGATGTAAGCAGAGGCACTATGTATAAGCACTTCACTTCCAAACAAGAAGTCATTGAAGGCGTTGTAAGTGTATTTGTTGATTATATTGAAGAACTAGATGATCCTAATTTGAATAGTGATGAAGAGTCTTTTGGTGTTTGGTTCCAGCAATTATTTGAGCAATCCGTATCACTTGTTGGAAAGATCTCTGATGTGTTTTTAAAAGACCTTCAGTTGGCTTATCCGGATTTATATGACCGCTTAAAAGGCGCTTTATCCAAACGTGAGCAGCAAACACTAAAGTTTTATCAATACGGAAAAGACAAAGGTATTTTTAATCAAATTAATGAGAAATTCATTTTACTTCAAGATGATATATTGCTTCGGGAGATACTTAATGTTAAGTATTTGCTTTATAATCAAATATCCATTCAACAAGTGTTGTATGATTACTATCAATTTAAAAAAGTTCAATTATTTAAAGCGGAAAAGGTTAGCATCGTTGATGATTCTAAAATACATCCGATCATTGATCATATAGTTGAAAAGTTTAATCGGACATTACAAGTTTGAAGTAGTCATAAAAAAAGTCATAAATAGACTGAATCCTGTGTCTTTTATGACTTTTTTCATTCTAACCGGTCATATGGAAAATAGTGCAACCTAAAGGTGTTGTTTTGTCCTTCTCCTTAAAGTAATGTTATTTATCAATCAGCCGGGAAATCGGCCGACCTGCTAACATCTGCCCATTTCTCAGCTTCCAAGGTGCGTTCTGTCGAAGATTTCAGGGCACTCTCGAGTGCAGCCGCTCCCAGTATAAGGCGAAGCGGAGGTTCCTCCTCGTCCGTTAGTTTTATAATGATTTCAGCTGCACGGGAAGGATCGCCGGGCTGCTTACCATCTGTTTCTTCTCTCATTTTGTTTATTGCACCTACCGTCTGTTCGTAATCCGGACCTACTTGCGTTCTAATCATAGATGATCCTTGCCAATCGGTACGAAATGCCCCGGGTTCAATAAGAGTGACCTTAACACCAAAGGGCTTCACCTCATTGCTTAATACCTCTGAAAACCCTTCCACAGCATATTTTGCCGTTTGATATGCCCCCATACCAGGGGTTCCACCAACACGTCCTCCAATCGAGGAAAATTGAATAAAATAGCCGTTCCGCTGTTTACGGAAAATAGGTAACGCCGCTTTTGTTACATTAACGACACCAAACAAGTTTGTTTCAATTTGCGCCCGAAAGTCATCATCGGTCATTTCTTCGATGGGTGAACTATTTGCATAACCTGCATTATTCACAACGACATCAAGAGTTCCAAACTCATCAATAGCCAACTTTACAGCTGCCTGAGCAGCTTCTCGATCCGTCACATCCAGTGGAAAAATTCGAACCTGATCGCCATACTCGGATTTTAAAGACTCGAGTTGTTCATGACGCCGAGCCGTAGCTACAACCCTATGGCCATTTGATAGTACTGCCTTTGTAAGTTCCCAGCCAAAGCCTCGTGAACTCCCCGTAATTAGCCAAACCTTGGACATGTTATCAACTCCATTTGTATTTATTTAACTCAGACATCTTTTATATTTAGAAAGCCCCTCGGATAAAGCCTCCATCTATCCGAATAGTAGATCCGCTTAAATACTCAGCATAGTCACTGCACAGGTATGCCACAGCAGCAGCAATTTCTTCCGGGTATCCAAACCGTCCACGATCATTAGGAATTAAGGATTCTACAGCATTGGGTTGAATCTGATCCCAGGTTTCTCCCCATCCACGAGAAGGACCGATATTCTCCACGAGTTCCTTAACCGCATCAACTAAAATAGCGCCAGGCGAGACGATATTTGAAGTAATTCGGGTACCTTTAAGCTCACGAGCAAGGGATACCGCAAGATTGTGTCTTGCCGCGAGGGTTGCATTATATTGGGGATGAGTATTCATAGGTTGAAGCGCAAGACCACCACCAATGGTTATGATTCTCCCCCAATTCTGTTCACGCATTTGGGGCAGTAGTCGTTGAATCATACGGACCCCAGAAACCACATTGACATTGTAAGTTTCGGACCATTCATTTGCCGTAGCTTCCATCCAGTTTAGATGACGATAAAACCCTGCATTATTAACCAAAATATGAACGGGTCCGTCTGCCAAGGCTGCTTTCGCAACTTGATCCGCTCCCGCATCTGTCGTTAAATCACCAAGGGCAGCAACAGCAGATCCGCCATCAGCCTTAATAGATTCAACTACCGCTTCAGTTCGAGCTTTATCACGACCATGAACGACCACACTTGCTCCCTCAGCAGCCAGCATTTTTGCCATTGTGATCCCAAGTCCACTACTTGACCCTGTTATTAGTGCACGTTTTCCACTTAAATTTAAATCCATAAAGCTTTATCTTCCTTTCTAAATTTGTTGTGATTTCTAATTAACATTCCCCTCTATCTTGCCTTAACTGCATTTTCATCCCCTTCGGTTCAAGATGTTATTATCATATCACTCATGAAATACAAAGTAAACAATATGTATATATTTTGTCTAAACGATATAATAGAAAAATGATTAACGTTTTAGGAAGGATAAAAGCAATGCCGTGAATTTAAAATTAGGACCTAAACTAATCCATCTCTTACTCAAAGATTATAAATATAAAAAAGGGGCTGTCCCAAAACGTTATAAGGGTTATAACTGTTTGAAGATTTCTAGAGCATCGGAGGACAACTGCTTTAAGTAGAACTACCATTTACCGCTGTTGAAATAACAAGTTATGGTTAGTATGACAGTAAAAGAAGTTTTGAAGTCACCCAATACTGAAGCAAGCGAGTACTTCTTCATATGGCGGATTGAGTAATGGCATTTTGAAGATCTAATACAACAAGGATGCTTATTGAAGCGTATCCAAATTCTCAAAAAGGAGTTACGGGTGTTTTGTGTTGTATGTAAACTTGTAAGTACCAGGACAATACACCAGGTCGTAAAATGATATAATAGTGTCGAATAATATCATAGTTTGTATTTGAATTATTCTATTTACAGGAGGCTGCACATGAAGAATCTTAATATGTTCATCTCTCCTCCTCTTCAGTTTGAGGTGTTAGAGCATGATCAGGTCATTGCTAAAGTTAACCTGGACTACGCGAATCAAACTGTTGATGTTTGGCAAGATAACGAGGTGTCGCCTGTTTTTTTACCTTTTCCCGGTAAGCAAAAAGTTCTTGTTGGTGATGTGCTGGACTATTTCGAGTCTCGATGTCTACCACGTTCTCGGCATCATATTGAAAAAGTGTTGCAATCACTAGGACTGCGGGAGTATGTACCTACCGATATAGTAAAACAAACACATGGTGTGCTATATGATGACTACGTGTGGATTAGATTCTCTGGTGAGGAGTTGACTTGCGCTGATGTCCATCCCCGTTTTGCAAGTGAGCAAGGACTTTCGTCAGACCTTTGTAAGCAGCAGCAAGGGCGATCAGTTGAAATGGAAAATGGGAAACCTATGGGGGAAAGCTAATAAATTCGGCTATGAAGGTTTGGCGGAATGGGCAGCATACGAAATGATCAAAGTACTTTTCATTGTAGAATTTCTTCGTAAGGTAATAAGTTTAGACACATTAGAGTACTTTTCAATTATGCTGCCACTAGATGCTTTTTTGTTAAATGAAGACCGTCACTTGAACAGATTTAGTGTCGCAGTCCCCAACCTCTAAGCCAACAGTGAAGGTGGGGGTTAGGCACGTCCGCTTTACCAAACATACGTTCTCGTGATATACTAGACTCATCAAACTTGCGATGGAGGCGCATCTCATGAAGGTGATCAAAACACTCAAACATCCGATTACGTCTCACCACC
>NZ_ASSD01000358.1 GCF_000520715.1 Paenibacillus zanthoxyli JH29 | reverse complement strand
CACTTCATGCGTAAGCTAAGTGGGGGAGAGTTCACATATACTGCTTATCTTTATAGAACCCTGATTGCTGGGGGGAACTTGTACTGCTATAATAAGATGATTAACAACAGGCTGTCTGTGGGGGTAAGGAATGACTGACGTTAAGAAAAGACAAGAACAAATCCGCAATTTCTCGATAATTGCACATATAGACCACGGAAAGTCGACGCTGGCTGACCGGATTCTGGAATACACTGGAGCGCTCACGTCACGCGAAATGCAGGAACAGGTGCTCGACCAGATGGATCTTGAGCGCGAGCGCGGCATTACGATCAAGCTGCAGGCTGTCCGCCTGACGTATCGGGCCGATGATGGCAATGAATATTTGCTTAATCTGATTGATACCCCGGGGCATGTCGATTTCACTTATGAAGTTTCGCGCAGTCTCGCGGCCTGCGAAGGCGCGCTGCTCGTCGTGGACGCGGCTCAGGGAATCGAAGCTCAGACGCTGGCTAACGTCTATCTGGCGCTGGACAACAACCTGGAAATTCTGCCGGTCGTCAACAAGATCGACCTGCCGAGCGCCGACCCGGAGCGGGTCAAGCAGGAGATCGAGGACGTTATCGGCCTGGATGCCAGCGAGGCGGTGCTTGCTTCCGCCAAGGCGGGCATCGGCATCAAGGAAATTCTGGAACAGGTGGTTAAGCAGGTTCCGCCGCCTACGGGAGATCCCGATCAGCCGCTGAAGGCGCTGATTTTCGACTCCCATTACGACCCTTATAAGGGCGTCATTGTATATGTCCGAGTCGTTGACGGCAGCATCCGCGCCGGATCGAAGATTAAGATGATGGCGACCGATAAGACGTTCGAGGTCATTGAAGTCGGCGCGTTTATGCCGCGCATGAGCATTGTGAGTGAACTGAATGTAGGCGATGTAGGCTTTATCGTGGCAGGCATCAAGCATGTAGGCGATACCCGTGTCGGCGATACCGTGACGGACGCCAAGCGGCCGACGCCCGAGCCGCTGCCGGGCTATCGGAAGATCAATCCGATGGTATACTGCGGCCTGTATCCAATCGAGACATCGGATTATAATGATCTGCGCGAGGCGCTGGAGAAGCTGCAGCTCAACGACGCCTCGCTGAGCTTCGAGCCCGAGACGTCAAGCGCGCTCGGATTCGGCTTCCGCTGCGGATTCCTCGGCCTGCTGCATATGGAAATTATCCAGGAGCGGATCGAGCGGGAGTTCAATCTTCCGCTCATTACGACCGCGCCGAGCGTTATTTACCGGATCAAGCTGACGAACGGCGAAATGATCGAGATCGACAATCCGTCCAACTATCCGGAAATCGGCAAGATCGATTATGTAGAGGAGCCTTACGTCAAGGCGGCCGTCATTGTGCCTAACGATTTCGTCGGCACGGTCATGGAGCTGTGCCAGAACAAGCGCGGCGAATTCGTGAACATGGAGTACCTGGATGCGAACCGGGTAACCATCACCTATCAAATTCCGCTGTCGGAAATCGTCTACGATTTCTTTGATCAGTTGAAATCCGGAACGAAGGGCTACGCGTCCTTCGATTATGAATTGTCCGGTTACCGCCAATCGAACCTGGTGAAGATGGACATTCTGCTTAACGGCGAACAGGTGGATGCTCTGTCGTTCATCGTACACCGCGACCGGGCCTATAACCGGGGCCGCATCATATGCGAGAAGCTGCGCGGCATCATTCCGCGCCAGATGTTCGAGGTGCCGATTCAGGCTTCTGTCGGAACCAAGGTCGTCGCCCGCGAGACGGTCAAGGCGATGCGCAAGAACGTTCTTGCCAAATGCTACGGCGGCGACATTTCGCGGAAGCGGAAGCTCCTGGAGAAGCAGAAGGAAGGCAAGAAGCGCATGAAGCAGGTCGGCAGCGTCGAAGTGCCGCAGGAAGCGTTCATGGCGGTGCTGAAGATCGACGAGTAATAGTTGAGACCAATATCGCAGCTTATTTTAGGGGAGCCGTCCGGCTTCCCTTTTCATTCTAAGGAGGACAGCTTATGACTAACCATTCCGGCATACCTAGCAGCCGTCCGCCCGAGGCGGTATATATTCATATTCCTTTTTGCACGAACAAGTGCTTTTACTGCGATTTTAACTCCTACGTACTGAAGGATCAGCCTGTCATGGACTATCTGCGGGCGCTGAAGCGGGAAATGGAGCTGACTGTTCAAGAAAGACCGCCAGGCATCATCAAGAGCATATTTGTCGGCGGCGGCACTCCCACCGTGCTGAAGCCAGATGAAATGGAGTATTTTCTAAAGACGGTGCGGGGTTGCTTCCCGGACTGGGCCGAGGACATCGAATTCTCGATGGAAGCGAATCCGGGCACGACCGATCCTGACAAGCTGGCGGTCATGAAGGCGGGCGGCGTTAACCGTGTAAGCTTTGGCGTACAGGCATTTCAGAACGACCTGCTGAGCGGGATCGGCCGCATACACAACATCAATGATGTATACCGCAGCCTTGATAATGCACGCGCCGCCGGGCTGACCAATCTGTCGATCGACCTGATGTTCGGCCTTCCCAACCAGTCGGTCGATATGCTGGGCGAAAGCATTAAGCGGGCGCTTGACCTCGGCCTGCCTCACTATTCGATTTACAGCCTTAAGGTGGAGGAGAATACGCTGTTCCATACGCTTTTTAATAAGAATCAGCTGCCGCTTCCAAGCGAAGAGGATGAGCTGTCCATGTACCTGCTGCTGATGTCTTCCATGGAAGAGGCGGGATACAGACAGTATGAGATCAGCAATTTCGCCAAGCCCGGCATGGAGAGCCGCCACAATATCACGTACTGGCGCAATCAGGATTATTATGGACTCGGCGCCGGAGCGCATGGTTACGTGCAGCGTATGCGTCATATGAACATCAAAGGCGTGGGGCCGTACATTGAAGCGGCGAAGAACGGACTGCCCCGGCTGAGCTCCCATTTAGTATCGCGTGAAGAGGCCATGGAGGATTTCATGATGGTCGGTCTGAGAATGCGCGATGGAATAAGCGACGCCGCTTTCCGCGAGCAGTTTAACCAGCCGCTGGAGGAGGTGTTCGGGGGACCGCTGCGCAAAATGCTGAATGCCGGCTTGCTTGAGCAGGAAGGCGGAAACTACCGGTTAAGCCGTCAAGGCCTCCTGTTCGGCAATGATGTGTTCGGAGAATTTGTCGGAGTGTTGACAGAAATATAATTTTTAAAATAAGTGTTGAATCCACATTCACTGTGTTGTATATTTATTCATAGTTATTTGATGGAGGAGTGAAGCATAGTGCTAGCCAAGCCGAAACCTGAACCCGCAGCGCCGGAACCAACATCTGCAGCCATTTGCAGAAGCGCTACATTGGAAGACGTGGAGCCGTTGTATTTAATGATAGAAGAGTATGCGCAGCGCGGGATCATGCTGCCTCGTTCCCGGAAGGTATTGGAGCGGCAGATCGATCAGTTCGTTGTAGCTGAAATAGACGGTAGGGTTGTAGGCTGCGGTTCACTGTGCAGGCTTGGAAACGATCTTGTAGAGGTACGCTCGCTCGGCCTTCGCGACGAGTGCAAGGGCCAAGGCATCGGTTCCATGATTGTGGAAGAACTGACCAAAGAAGCGAGACGCCAGAAGATTCCGAAGATTATGGCGCTGACTTATGCCGTTAATTTCTTTTTGAAGAACGGATTTCATATCGTGAATAAGGAGATTTTTCCTGAAAAGGTATGGACCGACTGTATCAATTGCTCCAAGCAGGACGCCTGCGACGAAATTGCCGTTCTCAAAATGCTGGACTAATTCCTATTGCTATCTAAGTAACCACTTTCCCGCCGGACGCTTGCCCGTCTGATGGGGGAGTGGTTGTTTGCTTTGTGACACAAATTATTATGAAACGTTTATCTGCTCCCTTTCGTACGGGTAATTAGAAACTGGAAGGACAATAGAGAGGATATGTCCAAAGATTAGGAAACCCATCGGGAGAGGAGCGGTACGAATGGAGTTCTATCGCAGCACTGCGCCTGAAACGCTGAAGGAGGTAAACGGCACCGATGCCGGCCTTACAGTGGAGGAAGCGCAGAGGAGGCTGGAATCGGGCGGGTACAACGAGTTGAAAGGAAGAGAAAGGGTTCCGGTCTGGAAGCTTTTTTTGGACAACTTTAAAGACCCGCTAGTTATTGTGCTGCTGGTTGCCGCAGGGATTCAGGCAGTGCTTGGTCATGTTGTTGAAGCCCTGATTATTTTCTTCGTGCTCCTGCTTAACGCGGTGATCAGCGTGGCCCAGACCCTGAAAGCCGAAAGCTCGCTGGATGCGCTGCGTAAGCTGGCGGCGCCGGAAGCTAAGGTAATCCGCAGCGGCGAGACGAGGAGAATCCCGGCGCGAGAATTGGTCAGAGGCGATATTGTGCTGCTGGAGGCCGGGGATTACGTGCCTGCGGACGGACGTATTTTGAAGAGTGAGAGCTTGAAGGTTGAGGAAGGAATGCTGACCGGAGAATCGGAAGCCGTAGAGAAGCATGGGGATGTGATCGCTGCGGAGGCGCCTTTGGGCGACCGGCGCAATATGGTATACAGCGGATCTTTAATCGTATACGGGCGCGGCAGCTTCATTGTTACCGGGACTGCGGCCGATACCGAAATTGGCAAAATCGCAGGGCTTATCGAGAGCGCGGAGGCGAAGAGCACACCGCTGCAGCGGAAGCTGGAAAGCTTCGGCAAAAGGCTCGGCGTTGTCATTTTGCTGCTGTGCATTTTAATATTCGGCATACAGGCCCTGCGGGCTTGGGTATCCAGTGACGGCTCAGAAATGAGCAATGCCATTCTCGATGCGCTTATGTTCGCGGTTGCGGTAGCCGTAGCCGCCATACCCGAGGCTCTGTCCTCGATTGTTACCATTGTTCTGTCGGTCGGAACGAGCAAGATGGCCAAACAGCACGCGATTATCCGGAGGCTGCCCGCAGTGGAATCACTTGGTTCGGCCAGCGTTATCTGTACCGACAAGACAGGCACCCTTACCCAGAATAAAATGACGGTTGTCGATTACTACCTGCCTGGCGCCGGGAAAAAGCTGTTTCAGGACGACTACGAGGAATGGTCGGAAGGGGAAAGAAGACTGCTGCATATCGCGGTCTTGTGCAATGATTCTCATATTAATGAAGAGGGAAAAGAACTCGGTGATCCGACTGAGGTGGCGCTGATTGCGTTTAGCCGCAGCAAAAATAAAGACTACATGGAAATTCGAGATAGATTTCCAAGAGAAGCGGAGATTCCCTTTGATTCGGACCGGAAGCTGATGACAACGGTTCATACCTTCAATGGACGCAAGACGATTCTTACCAAAGGCGGCCCGGATGTGCTGTTCAGCCGCTGCGACCGTGTGCTGCTTGACGGGGCGGAGACTCCGTTCACCGATGAGATGCGTTCGAAATTCGTACAGGCCAACGAAGACTTTTCCAGCCGGGCGCTTCGTGTGCTTGCCTATGCGTACAAGTCTGTCGATGGCGATTCTGCAGATGTCGGCCTGGAGGATGAGCATCGGCTGGTTCTGGTCGGCCTGACGGCCATGATCGATCCCCCGCGCGAAGAGGTGTACGATTCGATCGCGGAATCGAACAAGGCCGGCATCCGGACCATCATGATTACCGGCGACCACAAGACGACCGCGCAGGCCATCGGACGGGATATCGGCCTCATGTCGGGGGATGAAATTGCCGTCACCGGACAGGAGCTGGATGCGATGTCCGATGAAGAGCTTGACCGGAGGCTGGAAACCATCGGCGTCTATGCCCGTGTCTCGCCCGAGAACAAGATCCGGATTGTCAGGGCTTGGCAGAAGAAAGGCAAAATCACGGCGATGACGGGGGACGGCGTCAACGACGCGCCGGCGCTGAAGCAGGCGGATATCGGCGTGGCGATGGGCAGCGGCACCGATGTCGCGAAGGATTCGGCCGCCATGATACTGACCGACGATAACTTCGTCTCCATTGTAAAGGCGGTCGGCGTCGGCCGGACGGTGTTCGACAATATCAAGAAGGCGATCGCTTATTTGTTCGCCGGCAATTTGGGCGCCATTATCGCGATTCTGTTCGCCTTGATCTTTAACTGGATCAATCCGTTTACAGCCATCCAGCTGCTGTTCATTAATCTGGTCAATGACTCGCTGCCTGCCATCGCGCTCGGCATGGAGAAGGCGGAGCCTGACGTCATGAAGCGCAAACCAAGAAATATTAAAGAAGGAATCTTCGCCGGAGGGACCCTTCAGGTCGTTATTACACGCGGCCTGCTAATCGGCGCGGCGGTCATTGCTTCCCAGTACATCGGAATGCAGCATTCACAGGAAATCAGCGTCGCGATGGCCTTCACTACTCTCATTTTGGCCCGTACGCTGCAGACCTTTGCTGCCCGCTCCAATACACAGACGGCGTTCCAGGCCGGATTCTTCAGCAATAAGTACGTTCTTGGCGCGGTCCTGCTGTGCCTATGCCTGTATGGGTTCACGGTTCTGCCTGGTGTCCGGCAATTCTTCTCCATACCGGCTCATTTCGGGCTTGAGCAGTGGCTGACCGCAGCCGGACTGGCGCTGGCTGCAGTCATTCTGATGGAAGTCGTCAAACTGCTGAGAAACGGTTTATCCGGCTCCGGTGCCAAAACCGCATCTTGATGGGCGCGAACCAGGCTTAAAACGGAACATAAGTTAACGTCATATTTTATCGGATTTCTTACAGCAGCGCCGTGATCCGGCGGCGAAGGCATGCTCCTGGCGGAGTCTGGGGCCCCTTCGCTGTTCCGGAGCGGCGGCTGCATGTTACGGATACCAGGATCATGCTGTCCGCAGGCGCCGTTGTTCATAAAATCGCCCGTTCTGCCTTGCCGACCGACTTGACAATGTTAATGCCATTTTGGTATTTTTGTAATAGCGGTTAGCACTCATCTAGGTCGAGTGCTAACGAAAAAATCCACAGGGCGGCCAGGAGGGAATGATATGTTAACCGAACGCCAAAGAATGATCTTAAATGCCATTGTGGATGACTATATCCGTTCGGCCGAGCCGGTTGGATCGCGCAGCATTTCCAAACGGGGCGATGTCAAGTACAGTCCCGCGACGATACGTAATGAAATGGCCGACCTGGAGGAGCTTGGGTTCTTGGAGCAGCCGCATACGTCGGCAGGGCGGATTCCGTCCCATAAAGGGTACCGCTACTATGTGGACCATCTTGTCCCCTGGAATCCGGCAGGATCGACCGAAACGGAAACAATCCGCGCCTTTTTTGCCGAGAAGCTGAATGCGATGGAGCAGTTGATCCAGCATGCGGCTATGATTTTATCCAATATGACGAATTACACTTCCATCCTTTTGGGACCGGAGGTTTTTCATACTTCACTGCGTCATTTTCAACTGCTGCCGCTGGATGACAGAACCGCTGTGGCGATCATTGTCACCAGCACCGGACAGGTAGAGAACCGGAAAGTAAGCATTCCGCCGGAGATTTCGGTCTCCGAAATGGAGAAGGTTGTCAATTTGCTGAACAGCAAGCTGGTCAATGTGCCGCTATATAAGCTGAAGAGCAGGCTGTATTCCGAGCTTGGTCAGGAAATGCAGCGTCATATCTCCCATTACGAGGAACTGATGCAGATGCTTGACATGGCGCTCGAAAGCGATTCGGAGCAGCGGGTTTATCTCAGCGGCGCGACGAACATGCTGACCCAGCCCGAATTCCGCGATGTCGACAAGGTAAAGGACATCCTCGATCTGCTGGAAGAGACGCCGACCCTGCTCAAAATGCTGGCGCCCGCCGCCGGCGGCACCGGTATACAGGTACGCATCGGTACCGAGAACAAGCACGAAGCTTTTGCCGCCTGCAGCCTGATTACCGCTACGTATTCGATTGACGGTGAAGCGGTGGGAAGCATAGGCATCCTTGGGCCGACCCGGATGGAATATGCGAAAGTATTGGGCATTTTGGGCGTTTTATCCCGTGATTTGACAGCGATGCTGGGTCACTGGTATAAGTGAGTTTAGTGCATAAAGATTGCCGTTAGTATTATAAGGGGGTGAACATACTTGAAAGAGGAACAGGTTCAAGATTCGGGTGTGACCGAAGATAACGCCATTAACAAGGAAAATGCGGCCGATCAGGCCGAGGCGGTCTCGGATAACGATACAGAAGCGGCTGGTGAAGCGGTTCAGGCGGCTTCTGGAGACAGCGATGAAATCAAGCGTCTGCAGGAGCTTGCGGATGAGTATCAGGGACGCGTCCTTCGCGTTCAAGCCGATTATGACAATTTCCGCCGCCGCACGCTGAAGGAGAAAGAGGAATTGGCTCAATACGCCACCTCTAAGCTGGTTACGGAATTGCTGCCGGTACTGGACAATTTTGAGCGCGCGCTGGCTACGGCTCCGACCGGCTCGGACGGCGACGCTTTCGCCAAAGGCGTAAATATGATTTTCCGCCAGTTGGAGGGGGTATTGAAGTCCGAGGGACTGACGCCCATGGAAGCGGTAGGACAACCGTTCAATCCGGAATTCCATCAGGCTATCATGCAGGTGGAGAGCGAGGAGTATGAAGAGGGCATTGTTACGGAGGAAGTCCAGAAGGGCTATCTTTTGAAGAACAAGGTGCTTCGTCCCGCTATGGTCAAAGTCAGCATGTAGTCTGCCTATATAGGCGCATGAATCGCTGGAGCAAATTCCGGCGGTATTGCCGCGTCCAGCCGCCGTATAAGGCTGCGGATGCAGTAACTCAATCGTAAAACTTAAGCAAATGCTTACGAAGCGAGTTTTACTGAAGCTTAATTCATGGCAGTAACTCAATCGTAAAACTTTTAAGGAGGCAAATTACTGTGAGTAAAGTTATCGGTATCGACCTTGGAACCACGAACTCATGCGTGGCCGTAATGGAAGGCGGCGAGGCCGTCGTTATCCCTAACCCGGAAGGCGCGCGCACTACCCCTTCGGTTGTAGGTTTCAAGAAAGACGGGGAGCGCATCGTCGGTGAAACGGCAAAGCGTCAAGCGATCACGAACCCGGACCGCACGATCATCTCGATCAAGCGCCATATGGGGACCAACCATAAAGAAACGATCGACGGCAAGGACTATTCGCCGCAAGAAATTTCCGCAATGATTCTGCAAAAGCTGAAATCCGACGCTGAAGCCTATCTTGGCCAACCGGTCACACAGGCGGTTATTACGGTTCCGGCCTATTTTAACGACAGCCAGCGCCAGGCGACCAAGGATGCGGGCAAAATCGCCGGTCTTGAAGTCCTGCGTATCGTGAACGAGCCAACGGCGGCAGCCCTCGCATACGGTCTGGAGAAATCGGAAGACCAAACGATCCTCGTCTATGACCTTGGCGGCGGTACGTTCGACGTTTCCATTCTGGAACTGGGCGACGGCTTCTTCGAAGTAAAAGCGACGAGCGGCGACAACCGTCTCGGCGGCGACGACTTTGACCAAAAAATCATCGACTTCCTCGTAGCCGAGTTCAAAAAAGAGCAAGGCATCGACCTGAGCAAGGACAAAGCGGCTGTTCAACGTTTGAAAGATGCGGCCGAAAAAGCCAAGAAAGAGCTGTCCGGCGTACTGACTACTACAGTCTCCCTGCCGTTCATCACCGTTGTTGACGGTGTGCCGCAGCACTTGGAGGTCAATCTGACCCGCGCCAAATTCGACGAACTGACAGCAGATCTCGTTGAACGCACGCTCGGACCGACTCGCCAAGCGTTGAGCGACGCCGGCATGACTCCAGCCGATCTGGATAAAATCGTGCTTGTCGGCGGTTCCACTCGTATTCCGGCCGTACAAGAAGCCATCAAGAAACTGACCGGCAAAGAGCCGCATAAAGGTGTTAACCCGGACGAAGTCGTTGCCCTTGGCGCCGCGGTTCAAGCGGGCGTATTGACCGGCGACGTAAAAGACGTGGTTCTGCTGGACGTAACGCCGCTGTCCCTCGGTATTGAAACCGCAGGCGGCGTATTCACGAAGATGATCGACCGCAACACGACGATCCCGACCAGCAAATCGCAAGTCTTCTCGACCTTTGCTGATAATCAGCCGAGCGTTGAGATCCATGTCCTGCAGGGCGAACGCCAAATGGCGAACGGCAACAAAACGCTGGGACGCTTCATGCTGAGTGAAATTCCACCGGCACCTCGCGGCGTTCCGCAAATCGAAGTTACCTTCGACATCGACGCCAACGGTATCGTAAACGTGTCCGCTACGGATAAAGGCACGAACAAGAGCCAGAAGATCACGATCACTTCCTCCGGCGGTCTGAGCGATTCTGATATCGAGCAAATGATGAAGGACGCCGAGCTTCATGCTGAAGAGGACCGTGTCCGCAAGGAACTGGTGGAAGCGAAGAACAACGCCGACCAGCTCGTCTATTCCACGGATAAGGTCATCAAGGACCTTGGCGATAAAGTAGACGCATCCGAGATTGAAAAAGCGAACCAGGCGAAGGACAAAGTGAAGTCCGCACTGGAAACCGACAATCTGGAAGAAATCAAGGCGGCTACCGATGCGCTGAACGAAGTCGTACAGCAATTGTCCGTGAAGCTGTATGAACAAGCGGCGCAAGCTCAGCAAGGCGCTGAAGGCGCGGCTGATGCAGGCGAGAACGCAAAGAAAGATAACGTAGTCGACGCGGATTATGAAGTGGTTGACGATGAGAAGAATCAAGGATAAAGTTAAACGATAGCGCAAGTTAGGGGAAGGTCAAAACCGGGGCATCCCGTGTTTTGGCTTTCCTTTTAATATGTATTAGGGAAATAGGGATACGTTCCTGTACGGAGGTGAAGGCTGTGGCAGATAAGCGCGATTATTACGAGGTGCTTGGCGTAAGCAAGAACGCTTCGGAAGATGAAATTAAAAAAGCGTACCGCAAGCTGGCCCGTCAGTATCATCCGGACGTGAACAAGGCCAGCGACGCTGAGGCCAAATTCAAGGAAGTGAAGGAAGCCTACGATGTTCTGAGCGATCCGCAAGGACGGGCCAGATATGACCAATACGGACATATCGATCCTAACCAGGGAATGGACGGCGGCTTTGGCGGCGGAGATTTCGGCGGCGGCTTGGGCGACATTTTCGACATGTTCTTCGGCGGCGGAGGACGGCGCGATCCGAATGCGCCCCAGCGCGGTAATGACTTGCAGTATACGATGACCATTGAATTCAAGGAAGCCGTGTTCGGTAAAGAGACCGATATTACGATTCCTCGGACGGAAACCTGCGATACCTGCTTCGGTTCCGGTGCGAAGCCCGGCACGAAGCCGCAAACCTGCTCCGTCTGCCATGGCAGCGGGCAGCAGGAGGTTGTACAGAACACGCCGCTTGGCCGGATGGTCAACCGCAGACCGTGTTCGAACTGCGGAGGCACAGGCAAGATTATCAAGGAAAAATGCTCGACATGCGGCGGGGGCGGCCGCGTGAAGAAGCAGCGCAAAATCCATGTCCGGATTCCTGCGGGCGTGGACGACGGCGCACAGCTGCGCATGACCGGCGAAGGCGAAGGCGGCCTGCGCGGCGGCCCTGCAGGTGATCTCTATATTGTCATCCGGGTTAAGCCGCATGATTTCTTCGTTCGCGAGAACGACGACATTCTGTGCGAGGTTCCGCTGACGTTCGCCCAGGCGGCGCTCGGGGATGAGATTGAGATTCCGACTCTAACCGAGAAGGTTAAGCTCAAGATTCCAGCCGGGACCCAGACCGGCACGTTCTTTCGCCTCAAAGGCAAAGGCGTTCCCCGGCTTCGCGGAAATGGAATCGGCGACCAGCATGTCCGGGTTATTGTGGTGACGCCAAGCAAACTGAGCGAAGAGCAAAAGGATCTGCTTCGCCAGTTCGCTTCCTTCGATGGCGAGAATACGCATGAGCAGGGGCAGTCCTTCTTTGACCGCATGAAGCGCGCTTTTCGCGGAGATTAGTACAGGGTGCTTTTGACGGATTTGGATCAAAATTATAAACGGCAGTCCTTCCTTTACCGGAGCGGCTGCCGTTTATTGTATAATGGAGTACAAGTGCGCGGCGAATGCCGGCAAAATGCAGCAAGGAGCCTAAGGATGAAGACCATAATCGATATTGCCCGGGCCGCAGGTGTGGCCAAGAGTACGGTCTCCCGCTACCTTAACGGCGGATCAGTCAGTGAAGAGACAAGGGAAAAGATCGAGCGTATTATCAAGCAGCATAATTATGTGCCCAATACGTTTGCCCAGAGCCTGAAAGCGAAGAAGACCAGCATTATCGGAACCATCGTTCCCCGGCTCGATTCATTTGCGGTTTCGCAGACTTTGATGGGAATCGACGAAGAACTCCGGGGACGGCAGTATCAATTGCTTATTTCCAGTGCCAATCAGGATATGAACCGGGAAATTGAAGAGATTTACGCTCTGGCGCGTCAGAAAATTTCGGGTCTGCTGCTGCTGGCATCACAAATTACAGAGCAGCATTTGAAAGCGATCCGGGAGTGCAGAATTCCGGCTGTCATGATTGGTCAGCAGCATTCATTGCTTCACAGTGTAGTCCATGACGATTTTCATGCGAGCTATATGATGGGCCAGCATATCCTGAATAAAGGCCACCGCCGCATCGCTTATCTGGGGGTTACCGAACAGGATATCGCGGTAGGAGTAATGCGCAAGGAAGGCTTTAGAAAAGCGCTGGACGAGTATAAAGACTGCGAGGTCCGATATTACGAGTCCGGCTTCAGAATGAATGAGGCGGTAGCCGCTGCAGAACGTTTGCTGGAGGATTGGATGCCTACGATCATCGTTTGCGCAACCGACAATATCGCGCTGGGCGTGATGAAGGCTGCCTTTTTGAAGCAGATCCCCATTCCGTCCGGCCTTTCCGTAACCGGGTTCGGGGGGTACGATATCACCGAAATCATACATCCGGCTTTAACGACTGTAAAATATCATTATAAGCGGGCGGGCAAGCTTGCCGCTGAAAATATTATTTCTTTAGTAAACCGTGAGCCTGTAGAAATGGTAACCATTTTGAATTGTGAGATTATCGGCAGAGAAAGCGTTGACAATTTGCAGGGACGCATCATATAATAACTTTGGAACCGGTTCCGATCTTCTTATATTTTTACGAGGAACGGTACCGTCCCTAAAAGGACGGTGAAGCCGTTTCTTCTTATTAAACTGGTTGGAACCGGTTTCTTATTTTTTTAGAATAATTGGAACCGGTTCCGATTAAGGAGAGCAAATTATGAAAATGAGCAGAGCGCAATTATACCGGCGGATCGATCAGGCGGAGAAGGGGGAGTTGGAAGCGCTGAAACAGCTGGCGGAGCAGAGTCCCTGGAGACAGAAGTTTCATATCCAACCCGTAGCGGGGCTGCTTAACGACCCTAACGGCTTTGCCTTTTTTGCAGGAGAATATCATTTGTTCTATCAATGGTTTCCGCTCGGAACAGGGCATGGCATGAAGTACTGGTACCATACTTCCTCTTCCGACCTCGTTCATTGGAAGAATCGCGGGATTGGCATCGCCCCAGGCGGCCCCTTCGATTCGCACGGAGCTTTTTCGGGAAGCGCGATTGAGAAAGACGGGAAGCTGTATCTGATGTATACAGGTAATACCCGCAATCCGGACTGGATCAGGCATCCCTTTCAGTGTATGGCCGTTATGGAGCCGGATGGGGTTATAACCAAGCTGGAGCAGCCGGTCATCCTTAAAGTTCCCTGCGGCTATACCGATCATTTCAGAGACCCGAAGGTGTGGATGGAAGGCGGAAGCTACTACTGTATAATCGGCGCGCAGCGTCTCGACAATACGGGGAGTGTGGTGCTGTATCGCTCGCCGGACCTGATTCAGTGGCATTTTGAAGGGGAGATTGGTACCCGCTTGAAATCATTTGGCTTCATGTGGGAATGCCCGGATTATTTTGAACTGGATGGAACGGGAATCCTGCTGTTCTCTCCGCAGGGAATATCTCCGCAGGGCGACCGATTCCGCAACATTTATCAGGCAGGTTATTTGGCTGGAAGGCCCTTTAATCTCGCTGACCGGGAATTTCACCACGGCGAGTTCCGCGAGCTGGACAGCGGCTTCGATTTCTACGCTCCGCAGACAACGCAGGCTCCTGATGGCAGACGTCTGCTGACGGCATGGATGGGGCTTCCTGAAATCGATTATCCGACAGATGACCACGGCTGGGCTCACTGCCTGACGCTTCCCCGGGAATTAACCCTGAAGAACGGCAGATTGATTCAGCGTCCGGTTCGGGAATTGATAAAGCTTAGAGGCAGCAAGACCGAAGTGCGAACGGTTGTGAATGACGAATCGCTGTCCATTGCGGAGCTTGCAGGCACTGCTTATGAGCTGCTGGTTGATATCCGGGACGGCGGGGCGAACCGCTTTGGCATCGAATTCCGGGCAGGACGGCATGAGAGAACGGTAATCTATTACGACCGCACAGAGGGAAAATTGGTGCTGGATCGTTCCCTTTCCGGGCAGAGCTTTGCCTTGGAATACGGAACGGAACGAAAATGCCCGCTTGAGCTTCGGGACGGGACGCTGACCCTGCATTTGTTCGTGGACATATCTTCGGTAGAAATCTTTGTAAATGATGGGGAGGAAACGTTCACGGCGAGAATTTTTCCGGAAGAGGAAAGTACGGGAGTCAACTTCTTCGCGGAAGGCGGAAGGGTAGCATTTGACGCAATAAAATGGGATACTCAATAATTAGGGGAGGCCAAGATCACCATGTCCGAAAATCAAAAAATCGCCGAGCAGGTTGTAGAAGCTGTTGGAGGCAGAGAAAATATTGTTTCTTTTGCACACTGCGCCACCCGACTGCGCATTATGGTACGCGACAAAGAATTGATTGACCAGAAACGTACGGAAAGCATCGATAAGGTTAAGGGAGCTTTTTTCAACTCGGGGCAATATCAGGTTATATTTGGTACGGGTACCGTCAACCGGATCTTCGAGGAAGTGGAAAAGCTGGGTATTGAGAGCACATCCAAGGAGAATCTGAAGCGGGAGGGGAAAAAAGCGGGGAATACCCTTCAGCGGGCCATTCGCACGTTCGGGGACGTTTTTGTCCCCATTATTCCCGTCCTGGTGGCGACCGGCCTGTTCATGGGCTTGCGCGGTCTGCTGACTCAGCCGCAAATTCTTTCCCTGTTCGGAGCTGTTCCGGAAGATATCTCGCCGAACTTTCTGCTGTTCACACAGGTATTGACCGACACCGCCTTTGCGTTCCTGCCCGCTCTTGTCGCTTGGTCGGCATTTCGGGTATTCGGAGGGAGCCCCGTTCTGGGAATCGTGCTTGGGCTAATGCTGGTCAATCCGGCGCTGCCTAATGCTTATGCCGTTGCGGCAGGGAGCGCCGAGCCTCTCAAGTTTCTCGGATTCATTCCCGTCGTAGGTTACCAGGGCTCCGTTCTGCCTGCCTTCTTCATCGGCCTGCTTGGGGCTAAACTAGAGAAGCGTTTACGTAAGCGCATTCCGGAAGCGCTTGATTTAATTCTGACGCCTTTCCTTACGCTGCTGATCATGATCACGCTTGGATTATTCGCAATCGGACCTGTGTTTCATTCTCTTGAAACCGTTGTCCTAAATGGAACCACCTATCTGCTTGGACTGCCGTTTGGCATTGCCGGTCTGCTGATTGGTTTCTTTCAACAGATTGTTGTTGTTACAGGCGTGCATCATATCTTTAATTTTCTGGAAATTCAGCTTCTGGAGAAAACCGGCTCCAATCCGTTCAACGCCATCATTACATGCGCAATGGCTGCTCAAGGGGCGGCATGCCTCGCTGTTGGGCTGAAGACGAAGAATCTCAAATTGAAGGCTCTGGCGCTGCCATCCTCGCTGTCGGCCTTTCTCGGGATTACCGAGCCTGCCATTTTCGGGGTGAACCTGCGCTTCATGAAGCCTTTCATCATGGGGCTTATCGGCGGCGCTGCCGGGGGATTTCTGGCTTCCCTGGTTCATCTGTCCGCTACAGGCATGGCCATCACGGTCATTCCCGGCACTCTGCTCTATATGAACGGTCAGCTTCCACTCTACATTCTGACCAATCTTACCGCTATGGCTGTATCCTTCGTTCTCACCTGGATGTTCGGATACCGTGATGCCGCATCGGAAGGTA
>NZ_ASSD01000357.1 GCF_000520715.1 Paenibacillus zanthoxyli JH29 | reverse complement strand
GCCAGCCGCTGCGGGGATCATAAGGCGCCTGTGGACTGGGAGTATCTTGCCCGCGGCGTGGATACGATAGCCGTATATATGGGCGTCGGCCGGCTTGGACAATTCCGGGAGGAACTGCTTCGCCATGGCAAGGAAAGCTCAACGCCGGTGGCGTTGATCGAGAACGGAACGACGAGCCGGCAGCGGACGATTACAGGAACACTGGACAATATCGAACAGCTGGCATCCGCGTACCGGATCGGCAATCCGGCGATGATTATCATCGGGGAAGTCGTGAAGGTGAAAGAGCAGTTGATGAAATGGGCATCGGCTCCTAGTGAACAAATCGGATAACGTCCAATTTTCGAATAGATTGTTTCAGTTTGGCCGCATGGGTTAATGTATACACATGAACCCCCTTTTTTTATAGATGTTTGGCTCCGCCTTCTTGGCGGAGTTTTTTTTTGAAAAATAAGACTTTATAAGCTTCTTGCACTTTAAGTCACCTTCATGAACCGTTTCGCGAATTGATCGCGGTAGTCTTTGGTGAAAAAAGGACCGCTGATCTGTTCTCTCCACTGCTGCTCGGTCTTGATGCTGTCCAGATCGGCATTATAAAATTTCTCAATCGAACCTTTGGTCAGCGAGACCGAATAGGTCTTCCCTTTATACGGCAGAGTGATGTCGATAGAAGCCGTGCCCGGAAATTGATGGAACAGCCGCGTCGATTCTTCCATTAAAATAGCATTAACAGCGTCAACAGAGCTGAACACGTTCGTGTAGTCGGATGAGGTAAGGTTTTCACTTGGATTGGCTTTTTTGTATTCCGCGAAGCTGTTAAAGAAGTGAATCTCAATATTATCCGTTCCGATGCCAACGTCTCTTATAAATGGTGAGGCCTTCAACTGGCGCGTATAAGCCAGCACTTCTTGTTTTGGCAGAGGCACTTGGTCCGCAGAAATCGGTTGACTTGGCGCAGCAGATGGTTGAGCGGTCACTGCCGGAGTATTCGTAGCAGGCGCTGCTGACGTTGGCGATTCACTCGGCGCTGTGGAGTTTTCGGCCGAAACGCCGGGCGCCGGAGCCGTAGAAGGAGTGACCGTAGCTTCCGCCGAAGGTTCCTGCGAACCGGCAGACGTTGGCGAAGCCGAGGGCAAGGCCGTCTGGGTTGTCTGCTTCCCGGTGTCAATCACACTCATGATCCCCAAGGCAATGATGACGATAAGTACCCAGAACCACCATCTGGTGTAGATGGGTTTTTTCATATTCATAACCTCCTTGGCGCTAATGTTGGTGCTACTTTCAGTTTAGCAGAATTGACGCGCAAGGTTAAATTGGGATAGCCTGAAAAATATATATTATACCAGGGGGAGATCATTATTTTGGATCAGACGATCTACTGGATCGGCGGATCGGCCTGTGCCGGAAAAAGTACAATAGCCAAAAGGTATGCGGAGAAGCATGGGCTGGCCCTATATGCTTGTGATGAGCATCTGGACAGCCACTTGAAGAACATTGCCGCCCGAAATCAGCCTGCCATGTATAAAATTTCGAAGATGAGTTATAATGAAGCTTTTTATTTACGGACAGTTCAGGAACAGTTAGAAGAGTATATCTCATTTTTCAAAGAAGATTTTATAAGGCGATATGGATGATCCCTACCGAACCGTTTCAGCGTCATCATTACAGCCAGCGAATCTGGATACAGGATATACTTAACTCCACGGTGACCCGGCAGCGGTTTTTGACAATTGGATGAACAGGGATGCAAGATTTGCTGAATATATTGAACAAGAGGCCCAGGCTTTGAATCTCGGCGTACTAAAAGTAGACGGCAGTCGAGACCTGGAAGCGACCTTTAACCGGATCGAGGAATACTTCGGCCCTGCTGAAGCTTAAGCTTCATCTATTAAATCCTTTGAATCATTACGCACGTTGCCGACCTTTGTTGAGACGGGATAAGCTTTCATTTTCTCGGCACCGAACGGCTTCAGCAATTTGGCAAGACCGTCTATATCGTGATTGCTCCGCTCCAGCCACAGACCGACGTCCTCCGGACGGAGAATTACCGGCATCCGGTTATGGATCTCTGCTGTCAGATCATTCGGTTCCGTGGTGATGATGGCGCAGGTGGCTAGCTTTTTTCCATCCGCATCCATCCAAATATCATAAATTCCAGCCAGCGAAAAAATACCGCCGTCACGCATCAGAATTCGCATCGGCTGCTTGCTTCCATCGCGATTGCGCCATTCATAGAATCCGTCTGCCGGAATGATGCAGCGCCGCGAGGACAGAAGCCGTCTGAACGAAGGTTTGTCCGTCAGCGTCTCGGCGCGGATATTGATCATTTTGCCGCCGGATTTGTCGTCCTTCGCCCAGGATGGAACAAGGCCCCAGCGCAGCTGCCCGATGCGGTTGGCGGCGCCGGTGCCGATTACGGCAGGGATATACTGCATAGGCGCGGCATTATATTTTGGAGCGTAATTAACGATCGTCACGTCCTGGGTGTAATATTGCAGCATAAGCTCTTCCATTGTTACCGTTATCGTATAGCGTCCGCACATCTTCAGCACCCCCGAGCAAGGTTTGTCATAATAATAAGACAAGTCTCTCCTATGTTCAACGGCGATACTTTCGTTTCCTCTTGCTTGGCCCAATCTGTCTTTTCACTTTGCCGGATTCATCTGTTTCGATGATATACAGGTCTCTCACGCTTGCCGAGAGAACAAACCACTCTGTATGGGCTTCAGCTTCATTTAAGGGTCCGATTATTCTTTTTCCTCTATAACAAATAAAAAACACTCCGGCACCTGGTAATTGATCTGGTTACTTCATATGCATATTCTAGTGTTCCGCAAGGAATTTATATGTAAAAATCCACATAGTTTCGACTAAAAATATACATATTCTTTTTTTTGGTTCAGATGAGATAAGATTTGGAGAAAGTATTAAGTGATCGTAAAAGAAAATAGATAGTTTAGAAGAGTATTGTAACATTTATAACATTAAAATAATTATTAAAATGCTATAAATATCATATATAATAAGAATGGGCTGTAGTAGGCGAGGGCGGCTCAAATTAGGAGGAGAAACGTATGGAGCAAATCGATAAGCTGAAAGAAGAGATTAAAGAATTGAACAGTGCAGCCATCAGCTTGCAGAATCAGCTTCACGATCTGGCGGAGGGCTTGCCGATGCATTTGGAAGAACTCCCCGAATTGGCGCGTCGAACCTTTGAGACTTTTTCTGAACTGACAGCCAAGAGACAGGAATTGAAGAGCCTGAAATCACAGCAAGTTTGAGATTGTATGACATAGAAATCTAATAGGATGATAGTTGATGCTGGAGCTTATCCAACCGCCGTAACGGGTGATGGATAGGTTCTTTTTTTATGCGCAAAGCCGTGTCACAGGTATCTTTGTCTACATACACTATCAAAAAAAGGGGGTGATAGTGCTGGATAATAGAAAGCTTCAAAATCTGTTGTACTCTGCTTCAAAATTTGTCACCGATGTGGTGTGGCAGAGCGAATACAGGAATCTGATCAAGGAACCGGCCAATCCGGATATATCCAGTCAGGTCAGGTCGCTTCTTGAAAATCTGTACGCTGTGCGGGGGAAAGGGATTCTTACCGGACAGCATGAGTATTTGGAGGTTCCGTACACGTATACCGAACAAGTAAAAGCCCTGACAGGGGTATATCCCGCTTTGAAAGGAGTGGAATTCGGGGGGATCACCGGACAGACAGCCGAACAATTGGACAATCAGCGGCAAAATGTAATTACGGCCTGCAAAGCCTGGCATGCGTCCAGCGGTATCCTTACGGCAACCTACCATGCTGCTTATCCAGGGACTGCGCCGCTTTGGGAACAGGTTCAGCGCAAGACGGACCAGTCCGAATTCGACCAAATCATAACGCCCGGTACGGCACTCTATACGGCCTTACTTGTAGATATGGACAGCGTAGCGGTCTATCTCAAGCAGCTGCGGGATGCCGAAATACCGCTTCTCTGGCGGCCATATCACGAAATGAACGGAGACTGGTTCTGGTGGGGCAGAAAAAATAACTTCCCGGCTCTCTGGGAGATCATGTATGACCGCTTCACTGATTATCACGGCCTCAATAACCTGTTGTGGGTTTGGAGCGCCAATGCCAACAATCAATGGTCGGATGAAGCTAAGCGATACTATGTCGGACACGACAGGGCGGATGTGCTCGGCATGGATATATATAATAACGATTACAATCAGGACTATTACTTGGAATTGCTTGAAATCGGTCAGGGAAAGCTCACGGCCATTACGGAGAACGGCCAACTTCCTAATATGACGAACATAAGAACAAGACAGCCTGAGTATTCGTGGTTCCTTACCTGGGGAAAAGATCTGAAAATGAAAAATTCGGATGCGGCGATCCAAAGCGTTTTTGGAGATCCGTACGCCCTGAACCGAGGGGAAGAGCCATCCCCGCCCGAAACGTATCCACCCGATACTACTGTTGGAGACGGGCTGCTGGGCAACTACTATATCGGAAAAGAGTTCAATACACTCAAGGTGACCAAGGTTATCCCGAAAGTTGATTTTGATTGGAAAAAGGGGACGACGGTTGGCGATTATGCGATGTCTGTCAGATGGACTGGCTTTATTAAGGCGGCATATACAGAAATGTATACCTTGTACACCAATGCTTCAGATGGAGTGCGTCTTTACATCGACGGCAGCTTGATAATCGACGATTGGATAGTACACAGTACGATAGAGAATTCGGCAGCGGTGCCAATGGAAGCCGGGAAATACTATTATGTCAAATTGGAGTATTTCAATAATGGTGATCCCGAGGCTGTAGTGCAGTTGTTATGGTCAAGCTACGGCCAGACAAAGGAAGTGATTCCGCAGTCCCGGTTATATTCCAAGTAAGCGAAGAGCATTGCTGTGGAGGCAGTGCTTTTTTTGTACAAAAAATTCGGGGCCCTCTTTCGAGAGCCCCTTTCATGGGAGAGGAGAAACCGGACGAAGAGCTTATGGGGAAGCGTAAGCTTGCTCCGCGGTTGTCTACGACATTTTGTGATGTCGATAGTTAAAGGATAGCCCGCAAGTGCCGGATTTATACCTAAGCGTCAAAATAATTTTGTCAACTTGCTGCGTGCGGCGGGTTGCGACAAAGTTTTTATTTAACGGCGGGAATGTGGTACGATAATCGTGAAATTATGTCGTTTTGGCGTAATAAATAGAGAAACAGAGCAGGTGAAGCAAGCATTGAGAGTGGTGTCGGGCACAGCCAAAGGAAGACCCTTAAAAAGCGTTCCGGGAACCGGAACACGTCCTACGACCGACAAGGTCAAGGAAGCGATTTTCAGTATGATCGGTCCTTATTTCGATGGAGGCGCGGCCCTGGATTTGTTCGCGGGTAGCGGCGGACTTGGGATCGAAGCCCTGAGCAGAGGCATGGACAGCGCCGTATTTATTGATATGGAGCCGAAAGCAATCGACACGGTACGTGACAACCTGAAGGCGGCAAGGCTGGCAGATAAGGCCGAGGTTTACCGTAACGATGCGAATAAGGCGCTGGCAGCGCTGGAGAAGCGGGGACGGTCGTTCGATCTTGTCTTTTTGGACCCTCCGTACCGGCATAAATTCGGGGACGAGCTAATGTCCATAATGGCGGGCAAAGGACTGCTGAGACAAGACGCGGTCATTGTACTGGAGCACGAATCGGGCTATGAATATCCCGAGCATATTCCCGGTTTTAGCCGGATGCGATATGCATTGTACGGCGAGACGGCGGTATCCATTTACTGTTATGGGTCCGGCTCAGAAACCGACAAGGATGAGGGGGCGCAAGAGTGAATCTGCAAATCAGAGAGGAAAGAGTCGCAATTTACCCCGGCAGCTTCGATCCGGTGACGCTTGGTCATATCGATATTATTGAACGGGCCGCGAAGCAGTTTGACCGTCTGATTGTGGCTGTACTAAATAATTTAAGCAAGAATCCGCTGTTTACGGTGGAGGAGCGCGCCGATCTGCTTCGTCAGGTGACCGCGCATCTTCCCAATGTGGAAGTTGATATCTTCCGGGATTTGCTTGCCAACTATATCAGGCAAAAAGAGGCTCAGGTGATCGTACGCGGCATCCGCACCGTCTCCGATTTCGAATACGAACTGCAAATCGCCACCATTAACAGCAAGCTGAATTCAGACGCGGAAACGATCTTTATGATGACGAATCCGAAATATTCGTATCTCAGCTCCAGCGTAGTCAAGGAAATCGGCCATTTCGGCGGAGACTTGACCGATTTTGTGACTCCGGAAGTCGAGCGGGCAATGCGGCTGAAGTTCAGCGGGAACGGCCACGGATAGCCGAGGCAAGCCGGACGGCAGCGGACAGCAGCAGCAGGGTGAGCAGCATAAGCAAATGCATGCCGACCAGTTTTGGAAAAGAGCTCCAGATCGCTGTAATACCGGATGTTCCGGATAAATTCATCTCTCCGCCGGCCAGAACGGGTAATGCCGATTCCTGAAATGCTGTAAGCGGTTTGTACAGCAGCAGTGTGAGAATGAACGCATAGCCGCCATGCAGCAGCCTTCCAGCGGCAAAGGGAAGATAGCGTACCCCGGCTGGCTTGAGTACCGCCAAGGACTGAAGCTGTGCGCAGATGCCGCTCCATCCTAGAGCTCCAGACAGCAGTGCAAGCTCCAGTGGACCCAAGGATAAGTACGGATTGGACGGCATTGTTCCGGACGTCATGGCCTGTGCTCCGAGATGAAGCTCCAGCAGAGCAGAGGTAAGGGCTGCTGGCAGCTGCGGCCGCAGCCCTGATATGATGCTGATAACGACGGCAAATATAATAATGTAGCCTCCTGCCAGCATCAGGCACTGTACAGTGGCGCTTACCGACTCGCCCAGCAGTCTGCCGAAGCTGCGCCCATCCCTTGCGCGAGCGTCCGCAGCGGCGGATATCGCCCGGCGGATGAGAGAAGTCCGGCGTCCGGCGGAGGCTTTCGCCGGAGAAGCGGTTTCTGCGGGGCGCGCAGCCCTGGCGGATACCGTCACACCAGCAGCAAGCCCCGCAAGCCAATGTACGGCCAGCAAGCCGTAACCGGCTGCGGGGCTGTGAAGCATGGAGGCTCCAACCACAATCAGGAGCGTGACCGGACTGGCGAAATGGGCAAGCGACGCCAGGCGTTCGGCTTCCCTGCCGGAGATTTCGCCCTGCCGGTACAGCTGGGCCGCTCCCTGAGCACCGCCGGGAAATCCGGACGTCATCCCGAGCGCCAGCGTCCACCCCGCGCTGCCCGGGAGCCGGAAGACAAGCCTCGTAAGAGGTTCCAAAAGAACACCGATAGCATGAACGAAACCGGAGGCGCTCAGCATTTCTGACAGCATCAGAAAAGGCATCAGGGCCGGAAAGACCAGCGTCCACCACAGCTTCAAACCTTGAAGCGAGGCGTTAAAAGAGCTTTCAGGCGAGGAAATGATGGCCGCTGCGAGAAGCATTGCCAGGCCTCCGGATAGAAATGGAGCCGATTTTTTGGCTATTCGGGCGATGTTTAGGTTCATTTTTTATTTCACCTCTTCATAGCTTGGGAGCAGACGAGTTTCTAACAATTTATGCGGACCAGTCCACCGCCATGCTTAACCAGGGAACGGAACCGCAAGATTACTCTACACAAATACATAACCAAGAGGAACGCCAGAGTCTATTGGAAAGAGGGGAACCCCAGTGAGACAGTATAGACACAGAACGGGAATTCGCGCCGCGGCTTATCTGTTTACGCTCATCGTGTTGGTTTACGTAGTTGTTTTCATGGGGACTCCCTATATAGTGTATCAGCCGGGAGACGCCTCCGAGGTGGCGCCCATGATCAAGGTTGAGAATGAGGATAGAGCTGAAAAGGGAACCTTCATGATGACGACCGTCTCCGCCAGCTACGCCAATGTGGCGCTGCTGCTCTATTCGGCGTTGAATCCCAACGCGGAAATAGCCCGAAAGGCCGAAAGGCTTAAGAATCAGACGGAGGAGGAATACGCGGCTACACAGATATACTATATGAGCAGTTCGCAGTCGAACGCCGTGGAGGCCGCTTACAAAGCAGCAAAGATTCCTTTCCGTGACACGACAGAATATTTGTTCGTCTTCTCTGTTCCCGGAGAAGCTGGCCATAAGCAGTTTAAGCCCGGGGACAAGATTCTCACCGTTGCAGGGCAGCAGGTCACCGATCCGGAAGCGCTGAGCCAATTGCTGTCTTCCAGAAAAATAGGGGATCAGGTGGCGGTATCGCTGGAGCGTGGCGGAAAGAAGCTTAAGGAGGACGTAACCCTCGTTGAGATTAAAGACAAAGGCAAGACAGCGGTAAGGCCGGGTCTTGGCGTTGTCATCGGCGCCGTTCAGAAGGTGGAAGCGTCGGAGGCTGGAAGGGAAGTCAGCTTTACCGACACGGATGTCGGCGGGCCCTCGGCGGGCTTGATGTTCACTATGGAGATATATAATCGGCTGACGAAGGGCGATTTGACCAAAGGGTACAGAGTCGCCGGAACCGGCACGATTGATCCAAGTGGGGAAGTAGGTCAAATCGGGGGTGTTCAGTTCAAAATCGTTGCCGCCGACCGAAAGGGGGCGGAAATCTTTTTCGTTCCGGTCCAGAATTATGCAGTCGCCAAGGCAAAAGCGGATAAAATCGGCGCCAAGATGAGGCTGGTGCCGGTAACGAC
>NZ_ASSD01000356.1 GCF_000520715.1 Paenibacillus zanthoxyli JH29 | reverse complement strand
GGGGCGACCAGCCGGCTTGACCGGAGGTTGGCCGGATGGCACTGCGCCTCCACCCGGTTCAGCTTCATCTCTTCGAAGCCATACCGAAGCGCCAGCGCCAGCGCCTCGCGCATATACCCCCGGCCCTGGAACGCCGGAGATAACTCGAAGCCCACCTCGCCGCGGAAGGCTCCGGCCAGCTGCCAGCTGTTATAGCCGCAGCTGCCGATTACCTCCCCACAGGTGAGCTCAATGCTCCAGCGCAGGCTCTCCTCCTCGCGCTCCATTTCCAGAAGCAGCCGGATGAGCTCCTCTGCTTCCGCCTTGGAGGCCAGCGGCTTGATTCCAAGCCAAGAGGCCGCTTCCTGATGGGACCAGCAGCGAAGAAGCGCGCCGGAATCCTCCGGTCTTAAAGCCCGCAGCTTCAGTCTGCGGCCAGCCAGCTCGGGCGCTGTTCCGCTGTGCTCCTCCATGCCCTCGCCCCCTTGTAATCCGTCCATTATACCTTATTTTCGAACCAACAAAAATAGCGCCCGTATCGGACGCGGCATGCATCCCCTACTGACGCCAATACCATAATCCTCTCCGCCTTCGCCTTGGCCCCGTACAAAGCCCTCTCCCTCGGTTCAACCCGCCGTATCGGCCGTTTTGACCGGTTTCCTAACCTCTCTAAGCAGCAGCTCCAGCTTAGCCAGAATTTCCTTGTATTCTTCGATTCCCGTACCCGTAATGCTGTACTCCTCGCCATGGGCGGTTAGGAAGTTATCCTGCGTCAAACGCTCCAGCTCCTGCTTTACTTCACGCTCACCTATCCTGTATCCGTAATTCTCAAGCTTAGTCTGCATATCGTCTACCGTCAGGTCCCGCTCGCGGGCATGATAAAGCATGTGGATTCCTATGAACATATTCTGTACATCGGCGCGCATGTTTCACTCCTTCCGGCGATTAAGCCTTACTTGGTTTATAGATTTATTACCCCTTGGCCGCCGGACGGAAACACGCATGGGTATGGAGAGGCAGCGGCAGCCAGTTGTATGAATTTGACAAATCTGCGCCAAGGCTTGACGACTGCTCGGCGGCTGTACTATGTTGTTAGGTACAACAGTTGCTCATTCAAGAATGACTTCATGTATAGGAAGGTGATCCTCCATGTTTCAGGCTATGCCCTATGACGGAACGCGCAGCGAACGGTTTGAATCCGTTCTGACTCAGCTTGGGGCCTTGATGAAAGACGAACCGAATGCAATCGCGAATTTGGCCAATGCTTCGGCGCTGCTTAAGTTCACTCTCGCGGACACGAACTGGGTCGGATTCTATCTGTATGACGGCAAAGAGCTTGT
>NZ_ASSD01000355.1 GCF_000520715.1 Paenibacillus zanthoxyli JH29 | reverse complement strand
ACCGGACAGGTCCATCACCGTGAAGAAGAAAAGGCCGATGTGGACGCCTTTATTCGCCTCCTCCAAGATCTTCTGTCGGCGTACCCGAGGGGGAAAATCGCCATGATTTTAGACAATAGTCGGATTCATCATGCCACCGGGTTACAGCCTTTCCTGAAGAAACATCCGCGCCTGCACTTGGTCTTTCTGCCGCCGTATAGTCCCAACCTAAATCCGGTCGAGGGACTATGGCTGTGGCTTAAATCCGATGTGGTCAATAACGTGTTTTTTGAGAAGTTCTATAAGATTAAGCTTCATGTCGGTCAGTTTATGAAGCGTATCAATAAGCAACCGTTGGAAACGATTGATCGC
>NZ_ASSD01000354.1 GCF_000520715.1 Paenibacillus zanthoxyli JH29 | reverse complement strand
GCTGATAGCGTGGGTTCGATTCCCATCACCCGCTTATGCCCTTATTTTTGTTAAAACCCTTGCGCCACAAGGGTTTTTTCTTTGTCCGTTTTTCGTTTCCCAATGACTACAATTAGCTTGTGGTGTCCATTTGGTGTCCACGCTGCTTTTTTGGGTCGAACACTTCAAATAGATTCTCCTCTCCGATCGGCCCAGTGTCCCGTTCCATGTAGATATCAGTTGTAGTCGCCAAACGAGAGTGTCTCAATTGGCTTTGGATAGTCTTAAGATCTGCACCATACTTGCGCAGCAGTAAAGCCGTAGTGTGCCGGAGATCGTGCAGGCGGATTCGGGGGAGGTTGTACTTGTCCAGTATTCTTCTCCAACGTAGAGAAGGCGTATTGGGGTAATACTTTTCTCCGTATCCGCTGTGAAAAGCGTAACGCTTATCCCCGCCCTTCCATTCACCCGGCTTCATCTTCATTCTTTCTCTGATCTGTCGGCGCTTATATAAGCGGAGCTCAATCATGTACCAACTCGGCATAGGGACGTACCCTTCGGATTCAATGGTCTTGACCTCGCCCTCCACGCTTCTCCCTTCTTCATCCAATGTGATTTGCTTCCCAACATAAATCTGATTGTTGTCAAAGTCGCAGTCTGGCCATTCAGTAGCCAAAAATTCACCCCTGCGGTATCCGCCTAAGAGCACTCCAATGAAATACAATTTCCAGGTGTCCGGTTCGTTGTAAAGAGCAGTTATCGCCCGCTCTACTTCCTCTGATGTATAGGATTTTTTTCTGTTCTTCATTTTCCGAAGTTCGGATTTACCAGGCTTAGGTCGTTTCACACCGTCCATTGGGTTTCTTACAATGAGTTTCCATTCTTTTGCTGTGTCGAATATGGATTTAAGGGCCTTATATATATTAATCAATGTGTTGGTTGACAAAGCCCCTTTTCGCTTATCCTTACGAGCAGCAGGTTCAGATAGGCTTGTGAAGTACCGCACAATTTGGATTGTCGATATTCGGTCTAATTGATATCGACCAAACTCAGGGATTAGTCGGCACTTTATGAGAGACATAACATTTTTCCGAGTGTAGTCGCCCATTTCGATGTCAGCGTAGTTTTTTTTCCAATCATTCAGCACGAACTCTTCAAATCCCATGTTCAGCGGCTTCTGCCAAGTTCCGTTTTTTACTGCGTCCTCGAACTTAGCAGCTTCTAAATCTAATTCCCCTTTACGTGGTTTGCGATCAAGGGTAATCGTCGTGAATTCCCGCATCCGCTTGCCTTTTGCGTCATATCCCAATTCAGCAATAAGCTTGTATTTCCCATTCCCTTTATCTTGCCAGTTTGCCATTTTTTCACCTCCTTTCGGCGAATGTATGTTCGTTTTTATATGTATGTAAAGTCAAGTTGACGTATTGTCAATTTTAGAATAGTTCTATGTTATTTACGTTTAGCCTTGACGAATTCAATATAGTTGACGATATCTTCGATTTCTTCTTCAGAGAATGCTTCATTTGGGTATCTCAACGAAATTGCCTTTTCAAGGTTTGGTGTCCAAATTTCCATGCCACCAATCTCAATCAAATTGCTCTTCTTAATATTGAAATGTCGGGAAATTCTTTCGATAGCGCCCATCCGAGGTTCAGATATTCCGCTTTCCCAGGCTGATACAGCTTTATTCGTAACTCCTGCTATCTCAGCGAGTTCCTGCTGAGTTAATCCATATCGTTTTCTTAAAATCTTTAAATTTTCTGCAATTCCCAATTCCTCCACTTTTCTGTCCAACTCCTTCATCTATTTGTAATGGATTATATATAAAAAGGTGAAAAAAATCAAGCTAAATATCTATTTATTATAGATAACAACGTTGACAGTCTATTTAAAATGGATTATTCTTTATGTACCCAGTAGCGAGGAGGGAAGATGATGGAACAATCGACGACAGAGCGGGTGACTATGCGCCGTGCTAGGGTTTTGGCGGAAATGACTAAGAAGGAGGTTGCAGAATTGCTCGGGGTACACCCGCAGACATATTCCAAGTGGGAAGATGATCCAGAAGAAATGAGTATAAGTACGGCGAAACAGTTCTGCCGCATTGTTAAACAGGAGTTTTCAGACATTTTTTTTGATACCGAGTCCATTTTAAATGGATAGATAGGAGGGATAGACAAATGTCTACTTTAGACTTCATTGAAACCTTGAAGTCTGAGGTTTCGGAGGATGTTTTTGTTAGACTCATGGATAAACTGGAGCCGCTTATCCAGCAAAAGCTTCATCACAATGCATTTAGCACACAAGATGCAGCTGCTTATCTCGGATGTAGTGACCGTATGCTGCAACTCATGTGCAAGCGAGGAGAAATCAAATTTTATAAAATCGGCACTGACTACAGATTTCGTCAAAAAGTACTTGATGAGTGGATCGCAGAACAGGAGAAGGCTAGCTGCTCATCTTCGGAGTAATCCTTCTCCTCATCCATTATCGCCGATCATTGACAATCTCATACGCACCAGATTTTTAGATATTATCGATGAGAGTAAAAAGAAATATTCATGCCTGCAAATGCAATGATGGCGATAATATCTCCTTGGAACTTAACAAGAAGGAGGAATTTTAAGTTGGACAAGCCCCAATTGAATAAAGAACTGCCAAATCAAGAAAAGTTGGTACTGAACCATCTGGCACTAGCCAAGTGGCACATTGACCAGGTAATCGAAGCTGAACTGGCCGCGCGTCGAGTCAAGCACCTGGGCAAGCTGGGCGCTGGCCGCTATGAGATCGTCGAGACGCTGTCCGCGCTGATGAAGGAGGAGAGAGGCCATGAAAGCCTGCTGCAATTCTCGGACGTCGGTTGAGGTGATCGAGCGACGGCTTGAACTACGACGGATGCGGTGGCGGCTCATATGTGGCTGGGCAGAGTGCAATCCTGACGTGCTGCCGGCAGCGCTGGATTGGCTGGATAGCGAGATCGCGGCGCTGTCATGAGACGGGACGACTTGAATTTCTGGCGCGGGCTGATGAACGCTCTGGGGCTGGAGTTGATCGCTGTTGCGGTGATCTTGATAGGCTGGTTGATGATGAGACCCTGAGAAGGAGGTGAAAACGAAGGTGGACTATAGCGCTGAAGTTGCAAGGTTCATTTCAAAGATTACCAAAGAGGCAAACACCGAAGAAGATGTCGCTGAGTTCTTGTCAGCCCTTTGCTCCGGTGTGGGCGGATTCCTGTTCATTGCATTAGAACCAGAGTGTCACGAAGCCTTGGTCGATCAACTGGCGGCCGATATCAAGCAATCGGCCAAAAATGCTGCCAAGAATCCGGGAATGCGATTCATGCAGGTGATGAAATGCCTGAAACGGCAGAACGAAAACGGCGACCCTGCGGCTCCTACCCCGCAAGATCGCCCATAAGACAAATCAACCATTATGAGGTCAGTGTAACACTGGCCGGAAGGAGACGCAAGTATGAAAGCTACTGGAATTGTTCGTCGTATTGATGATTTGGGCCGCGTAGTGGTCCCGAAGGAGCTGCGCCGCATGCTGAATATCGAAGAGGGAGATCCGATTGAATTCTTCTCCGATGGCGACAAGGTAATTCTGAAAAAATATTCACCTGGCTGCACGTTTTGCGGCGAGGAAGAACATCTTCAGTCCCTTGGCGGTAAGCCGATTTGTCTTAAATGCGTGCAAATCCTTGCTTCTCGTCAGAATGAGCTGACCAAGGAATTAGGCAATGGTTCTTAAGCTTGTAGGCGAGATCCGCTGCGAGGTCTGCGGCCATAAGGTGGACAAGCGCTTCATTCATCCATCATTGGAATGACCATCAAGTCTGTGTTTCCTGCATTCATTCTATTTTATCATTCGAGGAGGATCATCATGCCTGTACAAATTACGATTACTGGAGATAACGCGAAAGAGGCCCTGCAAGAGATCGGGGGCTTGGCCTCTGCGCTGGTCGGTGCAACACCCAAGAAGGAAGCGGCAGTCATTGCTGAGCCAACGGACAAGCCAAAGCGCAGCCGCGCGGGAGCGACCAAGTTAGAAACTCCGACGGAGCCAGACGAGACTGAGCAAGAAGAGCCGCAAACTGGCACCGGGGAGGACGACTCTTCCGAAGAGATCCCTGACGATGTGAAGCTGCGCGCGTCTGCCGCCGAAGCGGCAAAGAACGCCGGTAAGGTCAAGGTGAAGGCCCTGCTGGACGAATATGGCGTCCCGAACGTGACGGCACTGCCGGATGACAAGCGCCTGTCCTTCCTTCGAGACTTGGAGGGGCTTGAATGACGGCTCCCGCACACTCCGAACGAGCTCACGCGCTGCTTGGGGCGTCCAAGGCCAGCCAATGGATCAACTGCCCGCCGAGCGCCCGCCTGCAAGAGCATTTTCCTGATAAGCGGAGTGAGTATGCCGAAGAAGGAACCGCTGCCCATGAGCTGTCAGAACTGCGACTCCAGCGCCGGCTAACCATCTGCGATTCTAAGCGCCGGGCAGATCTGGACGGCAAGATTGAGGCGTTCAAAGAGTCGAATCGCTTCTATAATCCTGAAATGGAGAACGCCGTCTCGGATTACTGCGAGTTTGTGGAAGAACGGGCAATGGAAGCGAAAGCGCGCTCTGCTGATGCTATCGTTCTGCTGGAGGCTAATGCCGACTTCAGTGAGTGGGTGCCTGAAGGCAGGGGAATCGGAGATGTTGTCCTGATCTCTGACGGCATCCTCGAAGTTATTGACCTGAAGTACGGTCAGGGCGTTCCTGTCAGCGCCTACGGTAATCCACAGATCCGGCTGTATGCTCTCGGAGCTTGGGCTGAATATAATCTCTTCTATGATATCCGGGAAGTTCGGATGTCCATTATGCAGCCGCGCCTGGATAGTATATCTACGGATTCCTTGACGGTTGAGGGGCTGCTGGAGTGGGCTGAGAACGTAGTGCGGCCTGCTGCGGCGCTCGCGGATGCCGGCGAAGGGGAGTTCAAGGCAGGCGACCACTGCCGCTGGTGCAAGGTCAAAGGTAATTGCCGGGCCCGCGCCGATGCCAATATGGCTGGCGGATCC